>NZ_JAGPXJ010000048.1:0-55152 GCF_018070605.1 Streptomyces sp. B15 | reverse complement strand
ACCGACAATCTTGTTTAGAGAGATGGGTTACAGTCAGATACCCACCTTGCACACGCGCAACATGTAGCGCTCTGACCAGAAGGTTTCTAATTCTGCTGCCTCTGCAGCAGGTCATCGAGCAGCCGAAGAACGTCGTGAAGTGAGCTGCGCAGGCGCTCGACTAGGAGCGCCATCTCGGCCGAATCCATCGACGCCAGATCCGCCTCGCGAGCATCAGCGAGGTCTCTTCTCGCCAGTGCCACCCGACTCGCATGATGCTCGTGCCCCCCGCTCATGCTGCCCTCCGCCGCTCTGTCATGTGCATCCGGCATGTCCAACAGTGGAGTACCCCTCGCTGAAGCTTGCAACTACCCGTTGAATGGGATCACTCGTTCGAGCGATTTAAGCCCCTGCCTATTGCATTGATCAAAAACTGTCACACCCGATGGCACAGACACGCGACCATGATCACCTGAGCGTAGGTGGGTGCACCCAGCCGCCGACGACGAGCGTCCCGAATGGCTCACCCAGCAGCGCCTCGATGTCGGCCGGCGCATCCGGGACGCGCGCCGGTGGGCCAACCTCTCTCAGGAAGCGCTGGCCGAGCGGATCGGCGTCGAGCGGCGAACCGTCGTCAGGACGGAACTGGGCATCACCTCGCCGCCGCTCGACCGGATCCTGTGGATCGCGCACGCGCTGGGCGTGTCTCCGTCGTCGCTGCTGCCCGACGAGTAGCCGGAGCCCTGGCCGCCCGCGACGGGGGAGGCACGGACGGCCAGGGCGGTCATCGGGGTGGGTCGGGGCAGCGTTCGCCGTCGCGCGGACACACCAGCGCGCAGCGCACCACGAACTGTCCGCGCGAGTAGTAGCCCGCGTAGGCGTCGGCGCCCCGGGCGATGCAGTCCCGCAGGTACTCCAGCTTCCCCTCCTCGTCGCTCGGCGGGGCCGCGCGCACCTCCTTGTCCAGCCACGCGTGGGTCTCGTCCGGGTCGGTGAAGGTGCCGGCGCGCATCTGCTGCGGTTTGCGGAACCAGTGGCTGATCGTGTTCGGCGGGACTGCGGCCTGGAGGTTGCGGGCCTCGCTGTCCTTGGGCCGCTGGCCCCCGGTGTAGGTGTACGCGTGCCAGTGCACCGCCTGGTCCTTCCTGGTGGAGCGGGGCGCCCACTCGAACAGGGCGCCCCGCGTATCGAGTTGTTACCGGTCGCCGCCGCAGCCTTGGCCGCTGCCGCAGTCGGGTTCCTCAGCGGGCTCGGTAGGCTCGTCGTCCTCGGGGTCCGCGGACAGGATCAGCGCGAGCATCGTGCTCCTCCTTCTGTCGGATTTCTCGGGGACCCGCCTCCGGGACTGTGGCCGTCACGCGTTGGAGTGGACGCCGTGCGTGGCGGCCCGCCCGGGGGCGGGGGTCATGGTCGCCGGTCGTCGCTGCGGCGTCGGTGCTGGCGGGAGATCGCCTCCACGGTTTCGGGGAGGTCTTTCGGGTCGATGGGGAGCCGGGCGCATAGGCTGCAGCGCCACTCCTCCAAGTTGGGCCCTGTACACCGGACATGGCTGATCAAGTGCAGGTCCTGTTCGGCTGGGCAGATCGCGCAGAGATACGGAGCTGCAGGCAGCACACCGGTGCGAGCGGCGGCCAGGAGCCGGATGCACGCCTCCAGCTGGACCTCGGGCGATTCGTGCGCCAGCCAGTGGGGCCGTAGTTGAAATGGCGGGAGGTGCACGCCTGCGGCGAGGGCCAGTCCCCACGCCCATGCCTCCCGTTCGGCGGCGAGGGCCAGGCGGCTGGCGGGGTGGGTGGCCGGGTGGGCGATCTCTGCGCCGCGGGCCTGCCACGCCAGGTGGGCGAGGGCGTCTGTCCTGTCCGTGAGGGGCGCGTTTGTCCAGGCGGCGGGCACGGTCACCTGGTGGCCGTCCCAGTACCGGGCGAGTCCGGTGGCCACGGTCTCCAGCAGTGTGATGCAGGTGTCAGGACCGTTCACGGTGTGTCCTCCGGCTGCGCGATCTCGACGGGCAGGGCGGCGCGGCGGTCCGGGCAGGCGGCGAGGAGCACCAGGGCGGCCTCCAGCTGCGTCTGCCAGTCGGCGTCGAGGGTGGGCGCCACGGTGACGTCCTGCCATGCGTCGCAGTGCCGGGCGTCCCGGCGTAGCTGCTTGGCCAGCCGTTCGGCCTGGTCGGCAGGCGCTGCCAGGACCGCGTTTCGGGAGTGCCGGGCGTGCCAGGCGAGGCGTGCCAGCACGGTGGCGCGGTCCTCGCGCGGCGTGAATTGCCACACAGCGAGGAGGAAAGGGGTCTGTGCGCGGTGGCGCCCGTGCAGGTGCAGTTGCTGGCGCAGGTGGCGGCTCAGCGACTGGACCGGGCTGTCAGGAAGCTCAGGCACGGGGGTTGTCCTTCCGTAAGGCGGCGGCGCAGTTGCTGCAGCGGCTGCTGACGACGCGGACCTGGCCGTCGCGGTCGCTGGTCAGGCTGAGGGGCTTCTTGCAGCGGGGGCAGGTTCCGTACCAGGTGCCTCGGCGGGCTGCGATGGCCGCGGGCTCAGGTGGCATGGTCACGGCCTCCGTCGGCAGGCCGGGCAGCGGCACGGCGGCCAGCTGGTGCTGGCCGCGCAGCGCTTGCTGCCGCGCAGTCGGCGCCACCGGCTCCACGTGCGGCCGCCGTCGCGGGAGATGCGGATTCTCAGAGCGCTCATGGCCGCGGCCCCACGCGGTGGGGGACGGCGGCGTCGTAGGCGGCGCGCTGCGCGGCGCCGGCCTCGCGCAGATTCGTTTTGCGGGTGATCCATTCGGCGCCGTGCGGGTTGACGAGGCGGACCCACTCGTCGTCGATGACCGTCTGCACGCGCCCGACCCACGCGGGCTCGGGCGGCCTCTCCTTCCGCGTGGACTCGTCCGACACGTAGTCACCGCGCCGATACGTTGCCGTGTTCTGCGACCCGGAATGGTGGTCGGCGACGCGCTGAGGCGGCTGAGCCTCTTCGGGCATAGGTGTAGCCATGAGTTCCGGTCCAGTCTGTGAGTCCGGCGTCACTCACAGACTGGACCGGTGGACCGGTCCAGTCAAGGTTGTCGTAGCGCTACGACTCCATCGAGTAGCTGTCCGTCAGCTCCCACAACTCCCCGCCCGTCACTCCCTCCTCGCAAACCAGAGGCCGACCGCCCTGGTCGTAGGCGGTATGGAGGGTGACAGCTACGGCAGCCGGATGCGGCAAGCCCAACTGCTTGCACTCATCCGAGGTAGCCAGACGCGTCGTGTAGATGTCTGTCGCCCGAGCCGGTGCACGGCCAGTCTCACGCGTCACGTACCGCGTCGTGCCCTCGGCGATGGGACCCTCCTGAGCAAGACGCGGGCATGCATCCGCGATATCCGCCGGGAACCAGGCACTGACCAGCGTGTACGGCTCACCCTCATCGAGGAGCACCATGCGGTCACGGCGCAGCGCACACGTCTCGGGTCCCAGGTGCAGCGCGTCTCGGATGCGGTCCGGCGGGACTTCCTTGCAGGGCGTACCCAGACGCTTGAACGGGCGCCCGCCGGAGACACGAGGCCCCACGCCGCGACGCCCAGCAGGCCGGGCGACTGGCGTCTCCACCACGGTGAAGCCCGAGCCCTGTCGTGCGACGACCACGCCGTCGTTACGGAGAACGTCCATGGCCTTGACCACGGTGGCGCGAGACACGCCCCACTGTTCGCACAGGTCACGGCCAGATGGCAGCAGATCTCCGGGACCGAATTCACCCTCGGTGATGCGCGCTCGCAGGTGGTCCGCGATCTGCTCGTACTTCAGCTGAGGCATAGCTGACAGGTTAACCGGTTAGGTTTCTACCCCTTGCGGTCTTACGTGATCGCCAAGCGGGGGACAGAATGCCGAGCATGCCCGCAGAGCTTGCACCCGAGGTCATGAACTTCTACGCCTCCACCGTCGATGAGTCCGTGCGCCTGTCGGCCTCGGCGGACGGCCGTCTGGAGATGCTGCGCACCCAAGAGCTGCTGCGCCGTCACCTGCCACCTGCGCCGGCCAGTGTGCTCGACGTGGGCGGAGGGCCAGGAGCCCATGCCCGGTGGCTGGTCAAGGACGGCTACGCGGTGCACGTCGTCGATCCCGTGCCGCGCCACGTCGATGCCGCGCGGCAAGTGGCCACAACCGCGGAGCTGGGTGACGCTCGCGACCTGCACGAGCCGGACGCGAAGTACGACGCCGTCCTGGTCCTGGGGCCCCTTTACCACCTGCTTGAGCGCAGCGATCGGGATCAGGCGCTCGCCGAGGCGTACCGGGTAGTGCGGCCGGGCGGCCTGATAGCTGCCGCAGGCATCAACCGTTACGCCTCGTTGTTCGAGCACTCGGCCTTCGCGCACCTCTACAAGGACGGCGTCCGCCGCAGCATCGAGAGCATCCTCGCCAGCCGCATTCACGACGGGAAGAAGTCGTTCACCGCGGCCTACTTCCACAGCGGCGCCGAGCTGCGCGACGAGGTCGCCGAGGCCGGGTTCGAGGACGCCGAGGTGTTCGGGATCGAGGGCCCGACCTGGGCCATGCTCAAGGCCACTGAGCAGTACACCAAGGAGTCAGTGATCGGGTCGGGACTGTTCGAGTCGGCGTTGACGGCGGCGAGGATGGCCGAGCCCTATCCGGAGTTGTTGGCCGCCAGTTCTCACCTGCTTGCTGTTGGACGACGGCCTGAGTAACCATGCGAAAGCGCCCCGCCCTCCCGAAGGAGAGCGGGGCTCAGTTACCAGCGCTTACGGTCGAATACTGCGGCGTTCTGCGGTGTCTGCCCACGTGGGCCTGGCTGCGGGGCGTCGTCTCGTCTGCACACCAGCGCATCCGGGTCCCACCGCGGCGCCTGCAGCGAGAAACCGTCCGGACAGGCCGGACCGGGAGGACCCTGCGGGCCGCGCTCACCCGCAGGCCCTCGCTCGCCCTGCGGCCCCTGGGCGCCGTCCTTTCCGTCGGCCCCGTCCTTCCCCGGCTCCCCAGGCGGACCCGTCGCGCCGGGCTCTCCCTGCTTGCCCTCCGGCCCAGCCTTCCCCGTCGGGCCGCGCTGCCCGTCGTCGCCGTCGCTGCCCGCAGCCCCTGGCCGCCCCGGTTTCCCGGCCGGCCCTCGAGGGCCTGGGATCGATACCGGAACCTCCGCCCGGTCCCGGAGGTCTTTGACCGCACGCTTGGGATCCGGCGCCTTCGGCTTCCCGCCCTCAGCCCTGATCTGCGCGCGCAGCACACGCACGTCACCGGCCAAGGTGCTGACAGCTTCCCCGCGGCGATCAGCCTCGGCGGCCAGCTGCTCGGCGCGTTCCGCCTCGTGTGAAATGCGCCCCCAGATCAGCACCACGGCGCCGGCCAGGGCCACCAGGACGCACGCCAGCAGCAGCGGGCGCCAGCGGTGGGCAAGCACTCGCTGGGTGCGGGTCACGACGGATCCCCTCCGTACCGGGTGATGATGCCGCGTAGGCGTGCTATCTCGGCCTGATCCGCAGCGCGTAGTGCGTGGAGCTCGGCGAGCGCCGCCGACCGCTCGGCGAGTTGCCGTTCCAGCCGGTCCCGCTCCTCTTGGAGCTGGTCGGTCAATGTGGTGTAGCCCGTGAGCGCGTTTTCGCCGCGCTTCCCAGCCCATGTCACCAAGGCACCGACTACGGCACCGATGCCGACGAGGAGCGTGCCGAGGGTGGCGGGGTCCACGGGCTACCTCCGGATGTGCAGCGTGACCTACAGGGCGGCAGGGCCGTTCCCTGTGGCCTCCCGCTGCGGGCCGGTACGGGTCACCCTCTCGGTGAGCCCAGGCCCCTCGCCACCGGTACCGGAGGTGGCGACGGCCGTCAGGAGCGCAACGAGGCCGGCCAGGCCGCCGACGGACAGGGCGGCGCCCCAGTCGACGTCGAGCACGCCGAGTCCGTCCGCTCCGACGATGCCGAGTACGGCCTGGGCGAAGGTGCGCACCATCCGCTCGACGGTGGCCTTCCAGAAAGCAGCGGTGGTCAGCATCAGTCCTCCTTGGTGAGCGCGTCGCCGAGCCGGTCGAGGGCGGCCTGCGCGCCGGCCTCGGCCGCGCCCTTGATCTCGGCAGCGGTGAGGCCCCCCTTCTGGCCAAGGGCATCCACGAGCTTGTCGATCGTGGCCTGCTGGGCGCCGAGTTGGGCAAGGACCTGCGCCGAGTTGTCGGCGGCGATCCGCGACCAGCCGTAGCCAGACGCGAGCGCGGTCTTTACGTAGATCTCGCCGTCCTGCAGGCCTTCCTCGTCGGGGAACCGGTTTTTCAGCCAGTCGCCAATGGCGAGTCGGTCATCGAGTTGCACGCCGTCCTCCTTGCTGGAATCGCCCATCGCCCAGGCGCGCATGGCCGCGCGGTCGTCGAACTGGGCGAGGTTCGTGTCGATGGGGTCGCTGGTGTACTGATGGATCAGCCACGGCGCCTGGATCGAGGGTCGGCCTGGTCGGCCGTTGTACTGGGCGATCCACAGCCCGTCGCCCGCGAACGACGAGGTGTCGCGGTTGATCCAGTAGTCGACGTTGCAGTACAGAAGTACGCGGTGCCCGGGGGCCTTGGCCTGCACGTGCCGGATCCAGGCGTCCTTGTCGGCCGAGGAGACCCGTGGGTCTTCCCAGTCGAGGACGAGGATGTCACCCGCCAGAAGGTTGATCTTCGAGAGGAAGTAGTTGGCCTGCGCCGTCATGCTGCCGGGCCGCACGAAGTGGTAGAAACCCGTGACCAGCCCTGCATCGCGGGCCGTTTGCCTCTGCCGTACCCACTTCGGGTTCGTGTACGACGTCCCCTCAGTGATCTTGGTGATGACGAAATCCAGCCCGCGCGTGCTGTACACCGACGGCTGGTACGAGCTGATGTCGATGCCCTTGATCATGGATGGTGTCCTCCCGGGGGCATGAAAAGACCCCGGGCCAGTTGGCGCGGGGCGTGCGAAGCGTTGCGGTGTTCGGCTACGGGGTGCCGGCGTCGTACGGACTCAGGTTCGGCGAGACCGAGCTGTCGCTGATCGGGGTCGCGGCCTGGCCGAGGACGTCGTTCCCGAAGCGGCGCACGCCGGTGACGGTCGATGACAGGTAGATCGCCGTTGTGGCTTCGGTGCCGCTGCCCCACGCCTGGTACGTGTTGCCGGTGAGCGTGAGCCGCGCGAGGTTGCTCGTGATCCGGTAGCCGTTGCCGGTCCCATCGGCGCGGCCGGCGCCCTTGACGTAGTTGTCGGCGACCTTGAGGCGGGCGCCGCCGAACAACCAAACTCCGTGTGTCTGACATAGCGCGAGGTGGTTGTCGGCGACGAGCATGTCCGTGTCGGTGTCGCAGGTGACGAAGCTCGCGCCGCAGTCGTACGCCCGGTTGCCGACGAGGCTGCCGAAGGTGCAGTTCGCAGTCGAGAGCGCGGTGCCACCGATGCTGTGAAACGTGTTGCCCTCCACCACGCTGTGGTCGGCGTAGTACAAGCGCACACCGTGCCTCGTGCCAGCGGTACTCACGATGACGTTCCCGTGGATGCTCAGGTCCGACCAGTGGCCGGTTGCCTCCCCCTCGGCCCTGATCGCGTCGTCGAAGCCGGTCAGGTTCCGGATGACATTCCTCGCGATGACGAAGCCGCTGTTCGGCGCGGACGCGCCGGTGTCGACGCCGGTCTCGTCGGTCCTGTCCGCCGTCTTGCTGCTGTCGAGAGTGCGCAGCCAGATGCCGGCGCCGCACCCAATGATGCGGTTGCCGATGACGGACGAGTCGTCCCAGCAGTACGGCTTGACGCCGTACTGGGCACTTCCCTCCACCGTGTTGCCCTCCACGGTGATGCGCTTGTGCGGGTGCCCGGCCGTGGTGGAGTGCGATCCGACTCCTGCCGGCCATGCCACTGTGCCCGGGGTGTCGGAAGCGCCGACGTAGCAGCCGCGCACGGTCACGTCCTGGCAGACGGTGTGGTCGTACGGGCCGAATCCGCCGAAAACGCTGGCACGGAAAGCGCCGTCGATCTGTACGGCCTCGGAGAAGTCGCGGGTGCCGTCGGGGTCGAGGTAGCCGCGGAAGGCGCAGTTGTCGACGAGGGCGTGCTGGGTGGAGTTGAGTTCGACGCCGTGGTACCCCGCTACATCGCGGATCTCCAGATCCCGGATGGTCACATTGCGGGCGTGGCCGATGCTGATGCACATCGCGCTACTGGGGAAGTCCACCGCGCGCATGTCCCAGGTGCCGCCCTCGATGAGGATGTGGCCGTGCCCGGTGTAGCCGCCGAGCAGCTGGTCGGCGTCGCCGTTGATGAGGAGAGTGCCGCTGGCGCCCCGGAGGAACCGCGCGCCGGGCGCGAGGGTCAGCCGGGTGTTGCCGCGGATCCGCAGCGGCAGCGTGGCCAGCAGGTAGTCGCCTGCAGGCACCATCACCCAGCCGCCGCCCTCGTTGTAGGCGGCCATCAGCGCGTCCTGGATTGCCGGGGCGTCGTCGGTGACGCCGTCGCCGGTCGCCCCTGCCTCGCGGACGTTGTGGAAACCGCCGAGGCCGCCGGACACGACCAGCGCGCCGTCGATGGTCAGTTCCCCCGGGCCGCTGCGGTACAGAGACACATCCGGTGTGGCGTTCCCCGGTCCCCAGGAGTGGCGGCCTTCGGCGTCTCGCCGCCACCGGTCGTATGCGTCCGTGGTCGCGCGCGCCGAGGCCGTGGTGTCGCCTGAGGCTGTGGTCTGCCACTGCGCAGGCCCGGTCATGATGCCGCCCGCGGTGGGCAGTGCGCCTTCGGCAAGGCTGAGTGCGGTGGCGGCTGTTTCGTTCGCTTCTGTCGCCAGTTCGCGGCCGGCCTCGTACCAGCGGACAGGGTTGCTGCCAGCGTCGAGGTACTCGTATTGGATGGCCTTCTGCGCGCACTTGAACGGGCGGATGGCGCCCGGCTGCGGGTCGGATGCGGGGTTGCTGCGCAGCTCGCCGATGGGTGTGATGCCGTCGTCTTCGTACAGGGCGGTGACCTGCTGGCCGGTGTCGGCGACGCGGATGATCACGGGGTAGTCGGGTACGACGTTGCCCTGGTCGTCGGTCAGCACGGCGGCGGGGCTGCCGCCGAAGGTGTAGAGCGCCACGTGGTAATCCCCCTTATCAGTCGATCCAGTACGAGCCGGAGATGTTGACCCAGCTCGTGCCGGATCCGTCCTGCGACCACCAGGTGATCGCCCCGGGATCACCGAGCGAGGAAGCGGTGTTCGCGTCGAGCACCTCAAGCTTGCCGACGCCGATCACCACATCGTCTGCGAGGGAGCTGTTCGCGGCGATGCTGCCGACCTGCTCTTGCGGGATGCAGTCGTCGGGGACTTGACCGATCTTGACGCCGTTGGTGGGGATCACCGCCTCGTCCACTCGTTGGAGACGGCCGCGTAGCCACACCTGGTTACCCACCCGCCGTACCTGCGGGGTGTAGGCGCCGCCCTGGTATCCGGAGGCGGGTTCGATGGGCCGCCAGTCCGGTAGTGGCTCCCAGATCGTGGCCCACGTGTTGCTGAACCCGTCGGTCTTGATCCACAGCGATCCGTCCTGCGCCGTCGCCACCGTGTGCAACGGCGCGTCGTCCAACGTGGCATCGCGCTCGGCTTGGTCTGCGACGTGCTGCACCAGGTGCCGGTCGATCCGCTGTGCCAGTTCAGCGAGGGCGGCCGGTCCTGTGGGTGCGTCGCTGCCGCCGGGTACGGGCAGATCGGCGTAGCCGAATGTAGCCAAGGTGGCCCCCTTCAGGAGAATGTGATCGTCACGGTGCCGCCGGAGAATGCCGCGTAGTCCCGGGATCCGTGTGCGTAGATGGCCAGGCCCCGCCGGGTGCCGGCCGCGAGCTTGTCCCGCCAGGAGGCGGGCAAAGTTGCGGTGCCGGTGCCGCCCGCCGAGAGGCTCAGCAGCTCCTCGGGCCCTTCGTTGAGCGAGAGTTGTCCGGATGGGGCTGAGGTGTAGTCGTGCAGGTAGAGGTGCATCGGGCGGCGCGCGTTGACGCCCGAGCCGCGGCGGCGGGTGTACTGCACGGTCATCCGCGCGACGGTCTTGCCCGCGCACGCATCCGCGATCTTCGTGCCGTAGAACCAGCCGCCGCGGCGGTCCCCCCGCCCTGTCCAGTCGCCTTGCGTGGGGTAGTCCGCGTAGGCATCCGGTCGACCGCCACGCCACACACCCGACGAGGTGGCCGTGATCCGTGATCCCTTGGCAGCTGGCGCGGCCGGAGAGGGAGCCGATGTGGAGGCGACCTGATAGTAGATCTCGACCTGCCCGTCACCGGCTTGCCGCACCCATGGAGTGACTGCCTCCTGCCAGCCGCTGCCGGACGGAGCGGAAGTGCCCCAGGTGACGGCGCGCACGGTCTGCACGTCTTTGACGACGTCCCGCATTTCGGCTGAGTCCTCGACCGGGTCGGGGCCCAGCCGCCACATCACCACCGGCCGCGCCCCGGGGCGGACCGCGACCCAGTCGTCGCGCTTGCGGTTGCGGTAGGAGTCGGCGCACGGCACGTCCAGCAGCAGGCTGCCGCCCATCATCACGTTGACGGTGCCGTTGTCGGTCAGATCGATGACCTGAGCAGAAACGGTGCCGCCCGCCGCGGTGCTGGAAGCCGCGCGGGCGAGGTCTTCGCCCAGTTGCCGGGACGCCTCGGTCACATCAGCCTCCGGGTGGTGGTGCGGGTAGTGCAGGTCATGGAGGCAGCGCCCAGGTCGTAGGGGCAGGAGTCGATGATGTGCCGCTCCCACCGGCCGGGTTGGATCTCGACCTCGACGACGTCGCCGGGCTCCAGCCCCGGGTGACACACCGCCTCGAACGAGAGCGAGGACTGCACGCCGAGGGAGTCGGCGAGCTTCGCCCGGCCGACGGTGTACGCCTGGGCTGTGCTGGTGATCAGCGGCGAGGAGTAGCGCTCGACCCACAGCCGCACTCCCGTCAGACCGAGCCGCTGTGGCGCCAGAGGGTCCTCGATCGGGTCCGGGCCCGCATACGTCAGCGAGTTGGGGTCGTCGTCCCATACGAACACCGGGCCGACGGCCTCGGAGCCGTCCCCGCCGTCCCCAGAGATCGCCCACACATTGGCCAGACCCTCCGCGGTCTGTTCCTCGCTCGGGGTGCCGACCACGGCCACGCCGTGCGGGATCCGCCACACCACCGGGTCCGTGAGGGTTGGCACCGGCGCCATCGTGATGACACCGCGTGCGTCTGCATAGACCTCACCGCCGATCGCCGCGGCGATGCCGGTGGAGGTCCCGGAGTTGTCGGTCCCTGAGCTGAGGGCCTGCCACCGGTCCTCGTCCACCGTGAACGCTGGCACGAGCGTGCCCGGGTCGACACCGTCCTGCCAGGAGACTGGCGCGTTGGGCAACGCCTCGGCGACCAGCTGGGGGACGAGGGCCCCGGCCGTATCCGGCCCGATCTGCCGGGCCTTGGGGAAGGCGGCCGTGCGGATGGCATCCTCACGCCCCAGCAGTTCGCACTGGGCGCCGCGGCGGGTGCGCCGCACTCGGTCGACGACATACACGCCGGCCGGGATCCACACTGGGTCCATGCGCGCTCCGGCCAGGCCCTGCCACAGTCTGATCTGTGTGGAGACCGTGTTGATGCCGTCCCGGCCGATCGGGACATCGACCAGCTCGGCACTGGCCGAGTAGCGGCACTCGGCCGTGCGGTCCGGCGTCACCTTTCCGCTGCCTACCCGTGCTGGGGTCCAGGAGGCGCCGCCGTCGTTGGACCACTCGGCCCGCGCCGGCCGCCGGGCCGGGCCGTAGATGGCGCGCTGCGCCGCCTCTGACATGCGCAGCACGTCAGGCCCCGTTGGTCGACAGGGCTGCCCACGTCGGGTACGAGGCAGCCACCGCGTCCCATGTGGCGAACTGCTCGGCGACCGCATCCCACGACCACGTCGGCAGCCGCATCGGCTGATCCTGCGTGTCCGGACGCGTCAGCGGCTCGATCGTCCACGTGAACTGATAGCCCTCGCTGCTGCCGAGCTTGCCGGTCGGCGTCGGCCCGGTGATATCCGCGGGCACGTGGAATGCGTCTGCGAAGTAGTAGCCGCGCCGGGTCTGCGCCAGCAGGACGCCGCTGCGCAGCAGCTGCCGCACCTGCTCGACCTGCTCGGGCGGCACGTCCACGGTCACCTGCACGGTCTCCGCACCGTGTACGTCGAAGGCCACCGCCCGATATGGCGATCCTGCCACCTCGACCGCATCTTGCCGCCCGGCTGAGGACGGCTGCCCCCACGTCACGATCATCACGCGGGCCGACAGGCCCGGCTCATCCAGCGACTTGACCCACAGGTCACGGTCCTCACCAGGCTCCGGCGCCGGCACCGTCACCGACAGGGACGACGATGGGCCCTGGCTGCCGTCCTCGTAGAACACCGTGACGGTGTAGACGACAGCGACACCCAACGGCGCCTCATGGTCATAGGCCGCCCCCGCACCTTCGATCGCCCATCCATAGTCGGCGCCGCGCACCGGCACCGGCCCCGCGGCGCCTGGGTCCTGCCGTTGGATGTACACCGTGCGCACCTGGTCGACGTCCGGCAGCGGCGTACCACCCGCGGTGTAGTCCACCGTCAGCACCACACCAGCCCACTGCTCATCCACTGCGGCGGTCAGCCACCCGTCCGGAGAGGTGACCAGCTCTGGCGGGGTGACCTGCGGCGCGGACGGATCCACAATCATCGGCACGGGCTTATCCCCTCACTCCGGCTCGGCTGCGCTGCCGCGCGGCGCTCATCCCCGCGTCCACGCGGGTATCGACGTAGGCGTCCAACTGGGTGCCGTCGGCGAGCACCAGCGCGAGCTGCTGACCGTCCCGCAGCGCGACCGCCGCGTCCTGGCGTTGGCCGGCGGTGACCGGGACTGCCTGCACTGTGCGGGCTGCCTCGGCTGCCGCGGTCGGCAGCTGGTCGGCCATGGCGCCGACCAGGGCCGCGCCGAGCCGCTCGGCCTCCGCGCGGGCCATGCGCAGCGAGGCTCCGTGGCTGTAGATGGTCTGTCCGCCGCCGAACTTCAAGAGTTCGGGCCCGTTTTCGCCGACCCACGCGACCTCGCCCGGCCTCGGACTGCCGCCGGAGGCGTAGCCGCCCGGCCGGTTGTACGCTCGCGACAGCGAGCCGTACCTGCTGAGCGCGTAGCGCATGCTCGCGTAGATGTTGGCCAGCGGGTCGTAGATACCGCGGTTTCGCAGCCGCCCGGCGTAGGCGTTGAACGTCGCCCCGATGGTCTGCATCAGGCCGCGGGACGGGTCGCCGTTCTTGGCGTTGATGTCCCAGTTGTTGATCGCCCGCGGGTTGCCGCCGCTCTCTTGGTTCATGCGGCGCAGCACGGTGTTGAGCAGGGACGCGGGCTGGCCGACCATCCGCAGCGCCTGCAGCACCACGGGCGCCCAGCGCTTGACGCCTGAGCCGCCGATGTTGCCTCCGCCGCCCCCGAAGTCGTCGAGCCACTTGGTGACCATCTTCTTGATGCCGCCGACGGCCATGCGCGGCACCTGGGCGATGGCCTTGCCCCACCGGCCGCCGCCGATACCGCCGAGTTTCGCGAGGATCGGTTTGAAGATCGCGTTCATGGCCTTCGTCGGGTGCGAGATGAAGTCCACCGCTGACCGGACCTTCCCGCCGACCCACTTGGCCGCCCCGGATGCCTTGTCGGCGGCCGCGCTGCCCCAGCCCTTCAGGGTGCCGACCACACCGCCGTCTTCCATGAGCTGAGTGCCAGCGGCCTGCCACAGGGCGCGGGCCCGTCCCCGGTACTTGGGGTCGGTCGGGATGACGTACTCAGGATGACGCGGGTCGCCCTCGCCGACGATCGCCGTCGGCCGGTTGTAGATCGCCGGTTGCGTGCCCACCGTGCCGCCTCGGGCGAGGAGGGATACCTTCTTGAGCTTGTGCTTGTCGAGGCCGACCCACCCGGCGATGGAGTTCCAGGCTTTGAGCAGCCCGTTGTTCCACACCGTCCCTAGCACGAAGTTGACGGGGCGCTTGGTGGCGTTCTTGATCCCGGCCCAGGCACGAGCGACCGCGTCCTTCGCGGTGCGGAAGCTGTCGCCGATGGTGCCGACCGTGCTCTTCAGCGCCGAGAAGACCGGCCGGATCCCGTGCTTCCAGACGGTAGAGATCGTCGAACGCACGCTCGACATCACCGGAGTGACGACCTTGTCCCGGAACCAGCGGAATACCGGCCCGACAGTGCCCCGCAGGAACGAGGACAGCGCGCCGAAGATGGGCCGCAGCACGCTGTGCCAGGCGAACGAGATCGCCGCCCGGATGCCCGCCCAGACCGGCTTGACCACCGAGTTGTACAGCCACGAGAAGGCCAGGCCCACGCTCTTGCGGATCACGGCGGCGCCGACCTGAAGGATCGGGTTGATGATCGACCATGCGAACGAGACCGCGGCACGGATGCCCGCCAGTGCGGGCGAGACGGCGTTGTGCCACAGCCACATGAAGGCCGTACCGACGGCGGTCGCCGCAGCGCCGACACCGCGGCCGAAGGCGACGACGGCACCAACGACGCTGGTCAGCACGCTGATCGCGGTGCCGAGCACGGCGAACACGGCCGAGAACACGGGGCCGATCAGCCGGAAGAGGACCGGCACCACGACGCCGACGATCTTTGCGGCCATCTGGCCCAGCCAGGACGCCACCGTCGCGATCACGGAGATGACAGGCTGGGCCCGCTCGATCAGCGAGCCGAGCTTGTCGCCGATCATCTGCACGGCGGGCGCGGCCCGCTGCTCGATGAAATCCGAGACGCTCGCGAAGATCGGCCCCAGGGCATCCGCCATGGCGCCGTAGACCTTCATCGCAGCCGGCCACACGGTGCCGACCAGCACGCCGCCGACCTTCGACAGCAGCCCGTAGGTGAACTGAAGCGACGTCCCGAACGCGCCAGCCATCGCGGGCGCCAGCCGCTCGGAGACGACCGACCACAGCCCGCGCAGAGCGGGCATGGTCTCGCGTACGGCGCCGCCGAACTTGGCGAACGCGGGGCCCAGGGTGCTGCGGACCGTCGCCCCAGTGTCGGCCAGGGACTGCGACAGCGGCGCCAGCGCCCCGTCGCCGCCGCGGAAGGCGGAGAACAGCCCGCCGACCACGTCCTTCGCGGATCGGAGGGCAGGGCCGACGGTGCGGGAGACGACGCTGCCCAGCTTCTCCAGCGGCGGCAGCACGTAGTTGCCGACGACGGTGACCAGGCCCTGCATCGCTGTGCGCTTGAACGTCTCGATCCTCGCCGACGCGTTGTCGTGCAGCGTGTCGCCCATCTTCTTGGCGGCGCCACCGACTTGCCCGAGAGCGGCCGTGGCCTTGCTCGGGTCCATGGCGAAGAGCGAATCGCCGAGATCTTCCGCCTGAGTGCCGAAGAGCGCGACTGCGGCCTGGCTGCGCTTGACCGGGTCCTCGATGCCGCGCAGCCGGTCGAGGGTGAGATCGAGCGCGGACGACGCTGAGGCGCCGCCCTTGCCGATCCGAGCGGACATGTCGGAAGCCGACAGCCCGATCATCTTGAAGCCGTCGGCGGTCGTCTTGCTGCCGTCGACGGCCCGGATCGAGAACTCTTTCAGGGCATCCGCAGCGACATCGCTGTCGCGGGCACCGGCCCTGATCGCCTGCGAGACCAGGCCGAGAGACTGCTTACCGTCGAGTCCCAACTTCCGGAACTGCGTGCTGTACTCATTGACGGTGTCGGCGAGATCGCCTGCCTTGTCGGCCCCGGTCTGGTAGCCGCGGGCGAGAATGTCGAACGCCTCTTTCGCGTTCTTCGCGAGGCCGGTGCGCATCATCTGCCCGGCCGCACGGGCCGAGTCCGACACATCGACGCCGAACGTCTCCGACAGCGTCAGCGCCGCCTTGGACAGGCCCGCCAGGTCCTTCTTCGGCGCGTTGACCGCCGCGACCCCGTTTTGCGCGAGCGCCCGGAAGGCGTCGTTCACCTCGCCGACGCTCTCGCCGTAGCCCTTCGCGTACACCGAGCCGGACAGCTTGCCCAGGCGGGCAGACTGGTCCTTGGACAGCCCGAGCTGGGCGGCGAGCTTGCTGCCCGCCTTCTGCTGTTCCAACGCGCTGGAGAACGCCTTGGAGAACAAAGCCGCCCCGGCGACAGCGACGGCAGCCATACCGCCCTTGAGCGCGCCGCCGATACCGGCGAGGACACCCCGGCCGGCCTGCTGCCCCGCCGGGCCACCCGCGTCGGCCAGCGGCTGCGTGACAGCCGTCTGCAATACCCCCTGCTGGCGGCTCATCTGCCGATCCAGCTCGCGGCTGAACCCCGACATCTCCGGGACGATCGATACGTAGCCGACGCCGACCTCGACCGGCACGACGAATCACCCCTTCCCGGGGAGCACCTGTGCAGTGATGCGGTCGTAGGTGGCACGCGCCCGCGCGCGGCGCTCTTCCGTGCTCGCCTCGGTCTGGCTGGGCAGGGGGTCGCCTGGGCGCCAGCTGGGCTCGGGCAGGCGCGCGGGAGGTTTCTTCGGGTCGCGGTGCGCGTTCGCGAACTGCGTGATCAGCATCGACAGCAGATCGACCGTGTCCTGGGCGGCGTAGTCGAGGTGCTGCCAGTGGTGCCCGGCCTGCGCGCGACCGGTGGCCGAGTCCGGCGGCAGGTTCTCGACCATGACGCGCAGCCACCGCAGCGTGATCTCGCGGCGCCAGAACGCGGCCAGCGGGCCCCCTGGCCCGTAGCCCGGGTAGTGGTGTGCCAAGTCCGCTTCGACTGCCTCGGGGTGGTCGCCGAGGACGTCGAGAACGGTGTAGACGGTCGGCTCTTCGCCGTCGCCGTCTACTTCCTCGTAGGGCGGTGCCGGCCGAGCGTGTCCTGCATCTCGGAGCGGGCCGCGACGTACACCAGCATCAGGCCGTTGGCGTCACCGCCGGACTTCACGAAGTCCGACCACTGGTCGCCGAGCAGCACCCTCGCCTTGCCCTCGTCGCCCTCGGCCGCGTCGATCTGCCGGGCGGTGTCATCCTCGGTGAACAGCGGATGCGGGAACGTGAACACCTTCCCGTCGTCGGTCTCGACCTCGACCTGGTTGCCGCCGACCGCATCGGCGTAACTGGCCTTGACCGCGGACAGCTTGTAGCGGGCCCTGTTCGGCTTGCTCATGATCGTGCCTTTCCTGGGTGAGCTTGGAGAGCGGGGGACGGTGGGGCTCACCCAGAACCGCCGCCCCCCGCCCGGTTGGTGAGGGGGCCAGCGGTTACGGCCCGCCCGGTGTGGTGGTGGTGACGGTCACGTCCGGTGTCGTGCCGCCGGTCAGCCCCGTCGCGTCGCCGGTCATCTGGGCCACGTCGGTAGCCGCGTACTGGCCGGCGAACGTGACGGCAATGGACGTATCCGGGTGCGGCCCCCCAGTGCATGCGACGTCGCCGGGCTCGACGTTGGAGAGCCCCTCCAACGCGGTCTGAAGGGCGGAGGCCGTCGCGTCGAAGGAGATAGCGGCGGTCGTCTGGCCGAGGAACGTCAGCGTGTACGTACCGCCCGTCGGGGCGCCGGTGATGGCCACGGTCTGAACCTCGTTGGTGCCAGACGGGGCGAGGGCCCGCCATCCGGGCCCATCGACCCAGTTCCGGCACGACGTGCCCACCGTGCTGTCACGGTAGGCCGTGAGTGTCACCGGCCGCTGGGTCTCGGTGCTCCGGGCCCACTGCTCGTCGTCCTTGTCGGACAGCCGCGCCCGCGGGAAGAACTTGGCGACGTAGATCTCCGCGCCGTCGTCGTCGAAGTCCACGCCGATGAACAGCATGCGGCGGTAGGGGTTCTTCGGCGTCTTGGGCCGGTCCCACATCCACGCGGATCCGGCCGCAGGCAGCGCGTCGGGACCAGACAGCGGCAGCCCCTCGTACAGCGAGACCGTCGCGGCGTTCGTCTCCTGCGGCGCGTACTGCGCGGTGAGCACGTCCGACTCGACGTCCGACCGGGTGGGCTCGACCGATTGTGACGAGACGACGTCAGCCATCGACAGATCGCTGGGGAAGGTGAGCCCGTCGTCGGTGGTGAATCCCACAGCCTGGTAGCCCGCTGGCAGCGGCTGCAGTTCGCCGGTAGCTGGGTCGAACAGATCCTCGATCGGGTCCGCGGACATGTCCGCTGCGAAGATCGCCTGGGAGAGCTGCTTGCGGATGAGTTCGTTGCGGAATTCCGCGATGTCGTCGAAAACTGGCATGTGCCACTCCACGGGAAAGCCCCCGGCCGCTCAGCGGCACCGGGGGCACGGGACAAGGGGGCGGGTGAGCCTGCGGTCAGGGGGTGAGGGCAGCGCCTCGCATCTCGGCCTCGACGGAGAACACGACCCGCGGCTGGGCACTGACCGGGTCCGGGCTGGTGTTCGGGCCGCCCACGTCCGCCACGGCGTACACCGCAGCGCCCCGCCAGCCGGGCAGCGCGAAGACCAGCGCGCGTGCGACGGTCGCGAGGTCGGTGGCGTCCTCCTCGGAGGGTCCCCAGCACTCCACGGTCAGCCGCGGACCGTCCGTCACCAGGTCGCGCCGCGTGCCACCGACCCGTTCCAGCCGCACGAACGACGGCGGACGCGGATCAGGGACATGCGTGACGACGGGCACCGCCCACCCATGGGCTGCCAGACGGCCGCGCAGGTAGTCGACGACCAATGCGACACCGTCGGGGAACGCGATCGGCTGCACGGTCAGTCCTGACTGCGCGCGCCGTCCAGGCCGCGCAGCAGCGCGCGCCGGGAGACGTCCGGATCACTGGTCGAGTAGTCGCCGATCACCGCGCCGCGCACCCGCTCGTCGCCGGTCTCGACGTCCGTGCGGAACTGCCCGTCAGCCTCCGACGCTGCTGCGGCGGCCCGCTCGGCGCCGCGGGTCTTCCGCTCGATCATCGCCCGCGTCTGTGAGGACTTGAGGAACGTGGCGATGTTGGCCCGGTTGGGCCGGAACGCTGGCCGAGGCACGTGATCACCCCTCCACTGCTGTGAGTCGGATCTCGTAGTGATGCAGGGCTGTCGGCTCGTACGCCGGACCGGGCGGCCCAGCCACCTCGAACGTCAGGCCCTGGTCGGGCCACTCGATGCGGCACTTGCCGGTAACCGAAAGGGGCTGCCCGTCCACCGCGCGCGGATTGGCGACCATCAGCCACTCGCCAACCTGCGCGTTCCGCTGGTCGGTGTCCTCGCTGCCGGTGTTCTGCTGCATCCACGCGCGGGCCTGCTGCCGCGTGACCGCCTCCGGTGACCAGTCGTCGATGGTGTTGCCGTACCGGTCGGTCCTCGTGCCGGGTGTGACGACGTCCACGAGGTGCGGCAGCAGATCGTCGGGGATCACAGCGGCCACCTGCCGACCGGGTCCGGCACCCAGCCTGCCGTGCCCAGGTCGAGGCTGACCGAGTACGCCGCGTCCGCGTCCGGATCGGTGGCCGTCTCCGGCTGTAGCTGCTCGATCTCCTCGTCGGTCAGATACAGGCCGCCGTTCTCGCCCAACGTCTCCGAGTAGATGCCGATCGTGCGCTGCCGCCGCCCGCCAGGGTTGGCGATCACACGGCGGACCACCGTGACGCACAGCGCCCGCAGCATCGCCTCATCCGGCTCGTAACCGGTCGGGATGTGCCGCTTGATGAGCGCTGACGCGTCGTCCAGGTACGCCTCGACCTGCGCCCGCTGCGGGCTCCCCTCGGGGAGGGAGACGGCGGCGCGCGCTTCGTAGTCGGGCACGGTTGCGTACGCCGCCATCTCGCCTCACCCCTCGGTCTGTTCGGGCTCGATGAGACCGGCCTGTTCGCATGCGGCGATCACGTCATCGCGGCTCATCTGATCGTCGACAGCGACGCCATGCGCCTCGGCGAAGGCCCGCCAGGCGTCGACGCCAGACCCGCGACCGGACCGGGGCGGCTCCTCGACGCTTTCCACCTCCTGCGAGGCCTGCGTGGAGGACGTCTGCTCGGCATCCTCCTCCCACGCGTGCTCGCCGATCCGTTTCGCGACCGTCGCCGGCACCTCGTCGCTCGGGCCGTACGCCTTCCCGGCCACGTGTACGTGAGCCTTCAGCCTGCGCGCCATCACAGCACCTGCGCCTTCAGCGTCAGGTTCGGCTCACGCACCACCGGCATGCCCACCGCGGCGGCGTGCGTCCACAGACGCACCGGGTCCTTCGTCTTCCACGTCGCCGCGACGACACCGGCGCGCCCGTTGACCCCGGAGTATTCGGGCTCCAGCGACTCGGCGGTCGTGCCGAGCAGGAATCCGCCCAGGTTCGTGATCGCCGAAGAGTCCGTCGCACCTGGTGCCGGAACCATGATCAGGCTGTCGTCCGGCAGGACGCGCGTCGCCGTGCCGTCCACGGAGACCTTCGCGTCGTTCAGCTCGATCGACGGAAGGTCCAGGCTGGAGAGCACCGTGTTCAGCTGCTCCCCGCTGACCATCGGAGACGACCCCGAAGGGGCCAGCGGGTACACCTGCCGCACCACCTGGTCGCACTGCCGGAGATTCGACAGCACCGTGCGCGGCATCAGCATCCGGTCCGGTTCTGACCCGTTGGTGTCGACGTAGGTCTGCACCCACGACTCCAGGTCGTCCAGCGGGGTGGCGTTGACGTGGTCCGACCACAACACAGCGGCCACCACGGAGTGCGCCGGGTCGCGGCCGAAGTCGACCGGTGCCAGGTCCACACCGTTCTCGGAGATCGTGAACTGGCCGTTCGCCAGCGCCTGGCCCTTGCCCAGCTCGAACCGAGCCGCGATGTTCGTTGCGAGCTGGTACGCGTCCTGAGCGATGGCACGCCGCATTGGGTCGCTGTTGTCCAGCGACCGGATCCGCAGCCGGTCGTACTCGTTCAGCGGGATCTTCTCGGAGATCGGGGGCAGCTCGCCCATCACCTTCGCGACGCCCTCACGCCGCCCGATGCGGGACTCCGCATCCCACGACCGGTACACGGAAGCCTGAGCCAGGCCACCGGTACCGCCCTTGTTGTACTCGAAGGTGATGTCATCCACGGTCACGTTCGGCAGCCACCGGCCCAGCGTGAACGCGTTGACCTGCCGCTCCGCCAGCGACCGGCGCACCAGCGCAGTCAGCTCCTCCGGCTCGATGTACTCGGTGTCCAGCACCCATGCCATCTAGACCGCCCCCTCTCAGATGAACCGGATCGAACCGGCGACGTCCGCCTGGCCGGCGGCGTCGACGGAGACCGGGAGTCGGGACGTGCGGACCTTGCCGTGCGTGAGCATGGCGCCAGCCACGTCGATGGTGTTGGTCGGCGCCGGGACGGCGGCGAACAGGAAGCCGACCAACGTTTCGGTGCCATCGACCGCAGCGTCGTTGTACAGGCCGTACTTTCCACTCGCGGTGATCTTCCCGAGCGGGATACCGGACTTGATGTACCCCTCCGGGTAGTGCGTCGCCTGGGTGAGCGTCGACACGTCGATGGTGACGGACTCCGTGGCCTGGGTGCCGTGCTCGCTACCGAGCCACGACTGGTCATCCACCCCGTACGTGGTGGTCTTCAGACTGAGTTCCATGGACTGTGGTCCCTCCTAGGACTGCGCGGTGGTCGGCTTCCGGCCGAGCAGCTCCTCGAACAGCGCATCGCCGTCCACATTGCTGCCGCGCTTGCTTCCGGGCCCGCCGCGACGGCGGGCACCCTGATCGAGGCTCCGGCGACGGCGGCGCGTGTCGCGCTCGTCCTCGCGGTCGTCGTCCTCGTCTTCGTCCTTGTCGGACCCCTTCGGCGCGAGCCGGTCGACGAGCTTGGCGATCGCCTCGTCGTCGACTTCGCCCTCGTCGTCTACGTACTTCTTCAGGTTGATGTCCTCGACGACTTCCTTCGGGTCGGAGATCCGGCCCTTCGCCGCCGCCATGAACGCCGACCGTGCGACCCGTACGCCGGACTTCACACGCTCCTCGGCGCGGGCTGAGGCGACCGCTTCATCGACCTTCTTCTCGACGTCGCTCATGCCCTCGCGTTTCAGCTTCGCGAGTTCCGCTGCAGCGCCCTTGTTGGCCTTCGCTCGCTCTTCCCACTTGCGCGAAGCCTTGAGCCGCTCCGCGACCTGGTTCGGCTTGAGCCCTTCGGCTTGCCACTGCTTGAGCACTGCGGACCATTCGCCGTCGTCGTCCTTGTCGGACTGTGTGCCCTCGCCGTCGCCCTGGTCGCCCTCGTCGTCGCCGTCGTCCTGGTCGTCATCGTCGCTGTCGTCGTCCGGCGCGCCGCCAAGGATCGGCCACACCGGGTGCAGCCCGGCCGCCTCCCCAGGGCGGGCCTTGCGCCAGCCGAGAGCACGCACACCACTGCGGGCGTGCCGAGGCAGGGTCGAGGTACGCATGATGGATCTCCCGTGTCGGGTGGTGGGTGAGCAGAAGGACGCGGGCCGCCGTGCCGGCGCCCGCCGTTGGTCAGTCAGATGTCGCGGGGCCCCGTGAAGTCATGGCGTCGGACCGCCAGGAGCGGACCGATCTCGCCGTGCTCCCGCGTGACGATCACCTTGCGGTAGTCAGGCGACCGGCCGCCACGGTCCGAGGAGCCGACGTCCCGGGCGATCGCCGCGTGCGCCTCACGCAGCAGCTCCTCGTCGATAATCTGCCCCGGGTCGCGCCCCTCGGGCAGCGGCTCGACCTTGCAGTCACAGCCCGGATGAATCGGCATCAGCCGCTCGACCCGATACCGCTGCGTCGACGCGATTGTGCACAGCGCGCAGTTCTTCGACCCCGACAGCCGCCGCCGAAAGAACCGCGCCCCGCCCCGCTCCATCGACTGCCGCGCCGCATGCGTCCGCGCGAGCTGCAGATCCGTCTCCGTGATGGACAGCAGACGCTGCCGCCCCTCGTCGACCGCCTGGGGAAACGGTTTGCCATCGCTCAGCGCCGTCCAGGCCGTGACGAACGGCCTGCGGTACACATCTTCGGGCGGGGTGCCGCGCAGCGCCTCGGCCAGCTCGACACCCGCCGGTGCGGCCGCACCACCGAGCATGTCCGCGATCATCGCCGACAGATATGCGTCGGTGATCTCCCCCATGCGCTGTTGCGAGGCGAGGACCACCGGCAGGACACGCTCGATGAACCCGGCGGCGTCCGCATCGCGGTAGCTGCCGAGACTGTCGAACGCGTTGAGGACGAACTGCACCACCCGCTGCCGCAGCGACGTCGACAACGCGTCGTAGCGCTCGCTGAGAGCCGCCTGCAGCGCCGGGTCAGCCACCGTCACCGCCGCCCTCGTCGACCGGCACATTGCCCGCAGTCGGCGCCGGGTTCGCTGGCAGCAGTGACGCAGCGAGCAGCGCCTGCGACGCGGCGCCCGCGGTGATCCGCCGCACCTGCTCCGGCGTCTCGCCCATCTCCTCGGCGAGGACGTCCAGCGGGTAGCCGATCGCTTTCTTCTTCGTCGCCGCGTCGGCGAGCACCGCCGGATTGAGGTGCTGCGGGTTCGCGAACCGCACCGTCGCCTCGGTGTAGTCCCGCTCGCTCCCCGCCACCCGAGCGGCGAGCGCAACCACATCCTCCAAGCCCTCCCTGAACGCCGCGATGTGCTCGCGGACCTTCGCCACGTGCAGGATGTCGAGCGCGTTGACGGTGTCCGCCCCGATGTTCACCAGGTCGTTGGCGTAGTAGTACGCGGGGGTCTGGCTGAGGATCAGCATGTCCCGCACATCGGACTCATGCTCGCGCAGGAACCCAGTCAGGTCCGTGGCGTCCAACTGGCCGAACTGGGCGGTCTCGCCCTCGGACACCCACACGCTGTTCGGGCCGGGCACGAACGGCTGTTCCACTACCGTGATCTGCCCGGTCTGCGGATCCTTCTGCTTGGCGAACTTGTGACCCTTGACCCACTTCTGGCGGAATCCGCTGTACCGCGACGCCGCCATGCGGTTGAGCACGCCAAGGTTCACCCGGTCCTGCGTGTCCGTGACGCACGCGAACTCGGGCTCGGGATCCTCGCCCAGATCCGGCATCCGCTCGAACTCGACCAGCGGCATCATGCCCCAGTCGTGCGGCTCGCCATCCTCCCGGTCACCGGCATACACCCACGAGTCCGGGCCCCACGGCAGGCGGTGCGGGCTGCACCGCTCCTTCGTCCGGTACGGGAACGACGTGTCGTCGTAGTAGACCCGCGCATAGCCGTAGCCGTCCATGTCGTTGTGGAACGCCTTCAGCCCCACCCGCGGCTCGCCCGTCGCGGGGTCCGTCTCCACGATGCACTCACGCGGCGACTCGGCCGTGATCAGCGGCGACGGCCTGCCGTTGGGCTCCGTCTTGGTCGGGTGTTCGCCGACGAGCATGTAGCCCACCGACTGCGACAGCGCCACCCGCCAGACCAGTTTCTGCCGCGAGTCCAGCCGGTTGACCTGCCACCAGCGGGCCGCGTCCGGATCCGGCGTGCCGTCCTCCCCGGTGACACCCAGCGCGAGCAGCCGATGCACACTCGCGCTGGTGATCAGCCCGCAGAAGTTCGTCCGCGCCTTCCGCTGAAAGTCCAGGAACGCCTGCTCGGCCTTCTTCGGGAGCTGCGGCAGCGGCGGCCGGCCCCGGTAGTAGCGCCACCACTCGTCCAGCACCCCAGCGCGCTTACGCATACGGCGCCCCAGACGCAGCAGCATGTAATCGGGGTTGTCGAGCTCCGGGGTCTCGTCGAGCACGGCCTGCCCCCTCTCAGAATGTCCCGCCGAACATCTCTTCCGGCTCGGCCGCGACACCCTTGGCGATCGCGTCGAGACGGCACTGCCACGCCAACACTGCGGCGACCGCCGCGTCGATCTTCTTCGGACTGTCGGGGTGCGCCTTCGCGATCTGCAGCCCCGACCGGCTTGTTCGGCGGCGCGCATTGCACAGGTGCCGCACCAGCGCGCTGGAGCCGTCGTGCGTCAGCTCGCCCTCGATCAGCGCGGTGTGAAACTTCTCCAGGGCCCGGACAATGAGCACCGACCGGCCGCCAGTCATCCACCACTCGATCGGATGGTTCCGCGTCGCCTGCACCTGCAGCCGCGGCCCGTACGCCGCCTCCCAGTCGGCGACGTGCGACTCCCACTTGGCGGGGTCGGCGTAGAACCCGACCACGTCGTAGCGGTCAAACGTCTCCTGCACCGTGGCGAGCACCTCGACGACCGGCACCTGCCAGTCCTTCCCGGCCGCGCCGTCCGGCTGCTCCCATACCCCGACCTCGAAGACGTGCCCGTCGCTCAGTCGACACCCGATCAGGGCCGTCGCGTCGGTCACCTTCCGGTTTCGCTTCCGGGAGCCGTCGAAGCCGAGGACGATTCGCTCGCCCAGCTCGACGCGCTTGCCGACGTCCGACGAAGCGCGTACCTCCGGCTCAGTCACCCACGCATCCGATGCGTGGGTGATCTGGTTGAGGAAGTCCGCCCGCAGGTCCTGCGGGTCGTTCGAGGTGTCCCAGAAGTCCGCGGTGATGCGCTCGATCGGGGACCAGCCCGGTGCACACGGCGGGTCGTGCAGCACACACCCGTCCGGATGGTCACTGCTACAGCCGTACGCGTATCGCAGCCCGGCGACCAGCGACCGCTCGTCGGTCATATCCGTCTCGGGCGGCGCCTCCCGGTGGTCCACCAAGATGCCGCGCGCCTTCGACCGGCCGTCGAGGATCGCCTGATAGTCCGCTGCGGACTGCTCAGCTACTGACCCCTCGCCGGGCGTGAACGCGTTCGGCGTCTCGATAACGCTGCCACCCAACTTGGTGGCGTTGAACCGCATGGTCTTCGCCAGCTTGGTGCCGCCGTTGGACGCCTTCCACGTCTCCGTCTGGTCCATCGCCGCGAACACGGCCGGGTCGCCCTTCACGGAGTCCGCCGACGAGGTGATCGGCCGGATCTCACCGCGCGGTAGGTAGATCACCGTGTCGAGGACTTCGAGGCCGTAGTCCGTGGACAGCGACCGGCCCCGCGCCATCTCAAGCAGCGGATTCCACGTGTTGTCGGTCTGCTGCTCCGTCACAGCCGCCAGCCGCACGTACGGCGTGCGCAGTGTGTGCCACGGCCGGCCGACCGGCTCCCCGTTCGCGTCGAACCCGTCTCCGACGACGTCGGCGCACGCCTCCGCGAGCCCGATCCCGCCGACGAAAGGCGACTTGCCCCAACCACGCGAGCGGGACAGCAGTGCACGGTGGATGATGCGCTTCCCTGTGACCGGGTGCACCTCGTAGAAGTGCAGCAGGAACTCCGCCATCTCCAGAGTGGGGATGTACGGGGCGCCATCGTCCCGGCCGGGCTGCGCCAGGTTCTCGATCATCCAGTCGATGACGTACCAGCCGAGCGTCGGCCGCTCACCCTCGTACTCGGGTCCACGCCACGGCATGACGTGCCCCCGCCCTACTCGCCGGCGGCGCTCTGGCCCTTGCCGCCCGGCATCATCCGCAGTTGTCCGTACCGTTCCTTCGCCGACGGCCCGCCCGAACTGCCGCGGCCCTGGTCGGCGCCGTCGGCCTCGGCGAACACCATTCGCAGCCGAGCCCGATCCGCCGGTGTCGCGCCGAACGCCGCAACGCGCAGCCGCAGCTCGGGCGCCGCCGACATCTCGCCCTTCCACAGACGCGCATGGATCAGCGCCGTGTCCAGAAGGAACTCCCAGTCAGACGAACCGAAATGCTCGGCCTGCGGGGACTCCTTCCACATCCGCCACCACTCGCGCGTCCGCTCTGGCCACACGAAGTCGACCAGCTCACCGTCCCGCTCGACCCGGAAGTCGGGCAGCTCCGGCGGCTCGGCGTGCTCCCAACGCAGCACGGTCTGCGGCACGGTGTCCTTGTTCCGCCGCGCCTTCCGCCCCTCAGGCTTCGGCGCCGGCCCCACGCCCGCCATCAGCCCACCGCCTCGTACGTCGCCTCGAAGATGTCCGGCTTACAGGGGTAACGCTCACCCTGCACACCCGTGAGGATCCAGTCGCCGGGACAGACGGTGTGCCCGCCTTCGAGAGTGTCGATCCATCCATGCTCGTGCCAGACCCGACCGCACAAGTCGTGCGTCTCGGTGCCCCTGTACTTGGGGTGTCGGAAGTAGCGCACAACGTCACCCTCCCCGTCGGCGGGACCGTCGGCGGGGTGGTCACCGTTCCGGAACCACTGGTGCGCGTCGATCTCGACAGGCCGTTTACGGAACTTCGGCATTGCTATACCTCCCGTGTCGGGTACGCCGCAGCGGACCCGTGTCGGGCCGCTACAGCAGAGAGTTGATGACGTGCTGAAGGTCGCCGAGGCGCGGAGGCGTGCCGCCCCATGGCTCGCCCGTGACCGCGATGTATCGTCCGTCGCCGTACAGCTCGACCGTGCCCGCACCGAGCCGCAACCGGCGCCCCCCGCCCCCCGGCAGCCGACCGCGGCCCCAGATGTGCAGCCCGTCGCCGCCCGCCGACCGCTCAACCCAGCAGCCCGCAGCCGCATCCAGAACACCCTGCGCCCACGGCTCGACCTGGTCGCCGTCGAGGCAGTGGTCGAGGTCGAGCACGACGATCCCGTCGCCGTCGAGAACGAACCCGAGCCCCACGCCCGCGCTGCTCGCCGTGGCGTCCCGGTACCGCGACCAGGTCGCCGGGTCCGTGCTGCTCGCCGACTGCCCGTCGACTGTGAGCGGAACCTTCCGCGAGGAGCGGCGGACCCACCGCGGCCGGGCCGCCAGCTCCTTCGGGACCGACCGCCGAGCTCGGCACGCAGCGGTGCGGCAGCGCCCCGAGCAGTACCGGGCATCGGCGCGCGCTGTGATCGGCAGCGGGCCGCGGCACGGCTCGTGCTCGCAGCGGGGCGTCTTGGGCATGCCCCCATCGTATCGCGTGTAACGGCTACAGTGCGCTGACCTGCATGTATCGAGTTTGCATCGGAAGGACGGCCGACTGAGAGGCGATCTGCGGCACCCCTGCCGCGCGCCATCAAATCAGTCGGCCGCCCTCCTGCCCGCCCCGCAGCGGGCCGCCCACGCCCCGCAGCGCGGCCGTTTTCGCCAGACCCGTACAGGATCAGAGCCGCAGCACCTCCCGGGGCCCAGACGGGCCGGGGAGGGGAGTCACCCCCCAGGGGGTGGGGTCGCTCGGTTCGGTCGCTCAGATCAGCCCTGGATGCCGTTCGGCTGGCCGTTGCCGACGTACGGCCCAGCGGGCTGCGCTGCCTTCGCGGCTGCTCTTGATCGCGTGGTGGTCGCGGCAGAGTGCTTGCAGGTTGGCGTATGAGTGGTCGTTGCCTGCCTTGATGTGGTCAACGTCTGTTGCTGGTCGACCGCATGGTCCGCCGTCGGTCCATCGGCATCGGTAGCCGTCGCGTTGGAGGACGAAGGCGCGGCGTTCGGGCCAGTCGTCGGGCAGCTGCTGCTTGCGGGTGCTTCCTGCCCAGCGGCCGGTCATGTCTCGTCGTCCTGGTCGGCCTCGTCGGATCCGAACTCGAAGGCGTCGGCTGCGGCGCGCAGGAGTTGGGCCATGTCGTGCCGGTAGCGCGCGGGTTCGGTGGTGAGCTGTCCGATCTCGCGCTCGGGTGCGGTGCCGATGCGCAGGCGTACGGGCAGGGTGATGGCCATGGGGGGCTCTGCTTGGGAGGGGGGGGGAGGTGGGTGGGGCGGGGTGGTTGGTCAGGCCGGGGGGTCCTCGTCTTCGAGGGGGGTGTCGGTGTCGGGGTCGGCGCGTTCGGTGGCGGAGTCGAGGGCGATGCCGTCGAGGTGCCGGCCGAATCCGAACGGGCTGCGGCCCGAGCTCGGTTCGGTGGGGAGTGCGGCGTACAGGCGTCGGGCGGTGCGCTCGATCTGTCGCAGCAGGGCGGTGTCGTCGGTGGTGCCGCGGGTACTGATCTCGACTTCGCGGGTTCCGTCGGTGAGCCGTACGCGCATGCCGCTGCCCTTCACCTGGCAGTCGACTCGGGTAGTTCGTACAGGTGCCAGACCAGGCCCTCGGGGGTGCGGTCGGTGGTGCCCCAGTGGCGTGCTCCGTCGGGTAGGGCGTGGCCGGTGCCGATGACCTGGAAGGTGCGGGTGCGTTCGGTGCCGGTGTCTTCGATGGAGCCTTCGGCCCAGAACTCGACGATGTGTTGTGCGTTGGGGCCGGCGCCTAGGCGTGCGGCGGCGACGTGCACGGGGTCGCCGTCGAGGGTGATCTGTGTCGGGGTGTCGCTGACGACGAGCCCGTGTCGGAGCATGCGGCGTGTGGGCATGGGTGAGCCTCCGGGCGGTGGTGGGGCCGTGCGGGGCGGGGCCAGCAGCACGCGCCGTTTCGTCGTGTTGTCCGCCCCGCACGGGGTTGTGGGTGGGGCGAGCGGTGAGAGGCCGTTCCTCCCCGGGGTCTCGATCACCTGCTCGCCCCGTCTCGCCCTGCCCGCGGCGAGAGTCGGTGGGCATGCGAAAGCCCCTCGGGCCGGGGGGCCGAGGGGCTTGAAGTGTGTGTTCCTGCCGCCCTGTTGGTGTCGGGGCAGGGGGTGTCTGTGGGTCCAGGTTGCGACAAGGGATCTTCGGAGTCAAGCGTCGTCGGGGGGTGGGCGCCGGTGTGAGCTTGATCGTTTGCGCGCTACTACCGGTAGTTCTCTCTCCTACCTCAGCCACAGGAGAGGTAGTGGAAGGGTAGGGGATACGCGCGCGCGTGAGGGGACGGGGGACTCCCCGGGGGACAGGTGGCTGTGACCTGCGACGCTCTGAAAAATTGGGGTATCGATGGTGTGACCAATCGTTTCGTTTTCGCGCGCGATTCGTTTGCGTTTCTCGTGTGATTCGTCTGCGGATCATCGACGGACCGGTGCGGTGGGGGCGTTCGGGAGGGCTTTCCGATCCTGGTTACCGGCGCGTAGAAATGTGTCGCAATTCACATTCGCTGGTTGTCTGTGATCACCCGATTGTCCGGATCGGCTACTGCTCCCGCGGCTGCCAGTCGTACGCGCCGCCGCCCCGCCAGTCGATCAGGGCGGCGTCGTCAAGGCGCACGGTGGCGGGGTCCAGGCCCACGGTCTCGGCGAGCGCCAGGACGTCGAACACGTTGGTCGCCCGGCCGAGGATGCGGCTGTCGGCGCGCACACGCCGGGCGCCTTCGGCGTCGGGTGGTTCGACGATGATCCGTGCCATGGCACCAGCCTGCGCCAGCCCCGGCTGTGGTGCACCCCGGGGGTGCTGTGCACACCTGGACGCGCGTGAGCCCCGCCGTGGTGCTCGGCGGGGCTCTGCGACCTCCCAAGTGCCTGCCAGCGTTACAGATGCCAGCAGGGCCCATCTACGTCTCGGTCGCGGCCGTCTGCGGCGTCACGTTGACCGCCACGTGCCGCAGCTTGCCGCCGAAGGTGACGGCCGCGGCGACCTCCTCACTGCCGGTCGCGCCCGCGCTGTAGGCGTCGGCGACGAACGCAGAGACCTCGTCGAGGGTCATGCGCTTGTCGGCAGCCGCGTGCTTGATCTCTTTCGCCATGCTGGTCATCCTCTCCTGCCGGTCTGTCCGCGCAGCTTCCTACTGGAGGAGCTTCTTCAACGCGCCCGTCAGCTCGTCGCGGCGCTCCTTGGAGGTCAGCGCCTGGTCTCGGGAGTTCCATGCCAGCGCGAAGCGGTCGACCTGCCGCCAGCTCTTGTTCGTCTTCCGCATCGTCTCCGTCCAATGGTCGGCGACCTTGACGCTGGGGAACTCGTAGATGCTCACGGTGTCGGTGGTGATGAGCTGCCGGCATCCGGGGTATTCCTTGTCGCCTTCACAGAAGCCGGTGTTGTCCGCCGGGTCGCCCAGCGTGGTGACACCGGTGGCATCCGCGAGCTTGTTGGAGGCTGCCTTGGCGGTGAGCCGCGGCTTGTCCGGCGAGCTGCTGGCGGACGGGTTCGCGGGGCTGCTGGCGGCCGGCTCGGTGGGGCTGTCGCTGTCCTTCGGTGCTGCTTCCTGCTTGTCGGGCTTCTTGGCGTCGCTGTCGTCGGAGTTGTCGCCAACGGCTGTGCCGATGCCCCAGAAGACGGCGAGGGCGCCGACGACCCCAAGTGTGACCTTGAGGCCGGTGCGCTTCTTTCTGGGCGGCTGCGGGTGCTGCTGGTGCGAGTTCACGGGTCCCCCCACGTGGTGGTTGAAAGGCTGGATGGTGGCGCGCAGGTGGAGACCCCGTCAAGGAATTGTGCCCACGCGGTGGGTTCTGCTCGCGGTGTCAGTGGCGACGCCGCCGAGGGGCCTCCACGATCGGCAGGTCCGGCCGGATCTCCTGCAGCGTCCGAATGGCGTTGGCAGTGGGGGCCTTCGCGATGGCGGTGAACCGTGCGCCGCACGGGCGGGGCGTGCGCGGGTACCGGCTGGGCCCGGGCACGCGGGTGTGGTGGGTGTCCTGAGGGCTGGTGGAAATGCCGCAGTTGCTGCACTCGGTGTCCCACTCGCCTACGACCAGCGTTGCGGTCTGCTCGGTCATTGGGCTCTCTTTCCTTACCCGTAGTTGGGGGTGTAGTTCGGGCGTAGTTGGGGTGTAGTTCCGCAGGTCACGCCGCGTGTAGTCGGGGATCGTGGTCACCCTGGGCTGAGTCCGCGGGGAGGGGCTGAGAGAGGGCCGGGAGGTCGTCCCGGTGGATGCCGACACTGACCCCGCTGCCACGGACCCGGACGCGCTTGCGGACGGGGATGTCCCAGTCCACCAGGTGGGCGCGAAAGGCGGCCACGTCCAGGCCCTCGAAGAGACCGTTCTGCTGGGCGTTGGCGAGGAGGTCTCGGAGGTGCACTCCCTGGCGGTCGCCGACCATCTGCCAGATCCACGCCAGAGTGGCGTCGTAGACGTCCTCGGAGGGGCGCTCAGTGGCGTCCGTGGTGGTCCCGGTGGAGGCGGTCTCGGCGGCGGGCTTCCCCGCGCGCCAGGCGGCGAGGCACCAGCGGGCGGTGATCAGCCACATCAGCCATGGCAGCGCACGCACGAGGTGGTAGGCGAGCCAGGCGAGGGCGGCCAGGGCGGCGAGACGGGCGACGGGGCCGAGGGCGGCGCGCCACCCGTCAAGGTCGCCGCGGCGCCCCTGGGCGACCCAGTTGGCGAGCGCTGTGGTGTGGCGGCGCGCGAGGGCCGCGGAGCCGCGCGCGAGCCGGTCAGCGATGCCCGAGCGGCGCGCCCACACGGAGAGGGGTCTCACAGCCAGCTCCCCGGGTTGTTGAGCATGGCGCGGCCCTTGATGCCGACGGTGTTGATCAGGTCGGGCCACCAGCCGAGGAGCGCGGCGACGCCGGGCAGGAAGCCGAGGATGGCGAAAGTGACGAAGCCACCGATGATGCGACGCTTGTCCTTCTTCCCAGACGCCTTGAACACGGCGGCCACGCCGATGAGGAGCAGCACGGTGACGACGCCGCCCTCCGGCGTGAGAGTGCCCATGCGGCCAGTGGCCATCGCCGAGCTACCGGTGCCGGTCGTGGTGGCGATGCCCTTGTCCCCGGCCCGGCCAGCGAGTCCGGCAATGCCTGCGGCTCCCCACCCGAGCGCGCCGCCTACGCAGATCGTGGCCAGGGAGCCGAGGCCGGCGCCAGAGGCGTAGGGGAGCAGCGCCTTCGGGTCTCGGCCACTTTTGAGCCAGGGCCTGATGTTGAGCCACAGGATGCCGAGGGCGACGGCGACTCCGCCGAGGGTGATGGTGACGTTCATCGGACTACTCCGGTGATCCAGGTGATCGGGTCGTACCAGTCGATGGCGCCGAAGAGGCCGACGAAGGTGACGATGGCGGCGAACAGGACGCGCATGCCGGGTTTGCGGCTGCGGGCGAGGCGGAGGGCAGCCACGCCGAACGTGCCGAAGGCGAGGACGTACCCGGTGGCGAGGTGCATATCGCGGGCTTCGCTCATGGTGTAGGCCCAGGTCGTGGCGGCGCTGTACGGGGAGAGGGGCCACATCGGGGCCAGGGCTGCGGTCGCGGCAAGGACGGCTGTCCAGGGCCTGATGCGGGCGGTCAGCCATGTCCAGGCGCGGGCCCATGCCCCGGGCTCGTCTGCCGACTCGACGGGCACGGGCACGAGGGTCACGTGCACCTCGATGGGCCCGGGTTGGGGTTCCTGCGGGAGGGAGTGCCAGTTCTCCGGCGGGGGAGGCGGCGGCGCGGCGGGCGGTGCCGGTGCGGGTGCGGGTGCGGGGCGGCGCCACGGGGGCAGGCTCGCCGGATCCGTCCCGGCCGGCGCCGGGGGCAGCGGCGGGGCGGGCGGCGGCGTGCTCCCGCCGGAGGGGATGATCCGGGTCGGCGTGATCGGCCGCTGCTGCCCGCGGCTGTTATCGCTCACGCGATCCACCCCCAGGGGACCGAGCACAGGACGAGCCCAACGGCCATACCGCTGACGAGCGTTGCTCCGACGGTGCGGCCCAACGAGTACAGATGGGCGGCCAAGCCCAGGTACAGCACGCACCCGACGGCGGCGATGATGTCCGTCAAGGCGTCCTCCTTGCGTCGCGGCCCGGGGCGGCGGGCGGGGTGGTCATGGCGATCACTGGGTCTCCTGGCTATCGAGTTGGCGTCGGATGGCGGTGGCTTTGGGCTGGCCGACGCCGAGGCCGGTCTTGAGTGCGCGGATGGATGCGGGCTTGCCGTGGGTACGGCGGTGCTCGGCGTCGAGTACGCGGGCCTGCTCCAGGAGGTCGTCCGTACCTCCGGGCGTACTCGGCGTACTCGGCTCGGGTACGGGCGCGTACTCGGCGGCCGAGTCCGAGGCGTCGACGGGGTGCTCGACGGGCGCGTCCTGGGCGCCGGTCTCGGGCAGCCGGGCGTGTACCTGGGTACGGGTGCGGTCCGCGGCGAGTACGGGCTCCGGGTCCTGTACCTCGGGGCGTACCTCGGCGGTCGGTTCGTCGTCAGGTACGGATGTCTGTGCTGGTGGGGCGGCGGGTACGGCCTGTACCTCGGGCGCGGGCGCGGCCTCGGGTACGGGCTCGTCGGCCGGTTCGGGTACGGCGGATACGGCAGGTGTGAGGCGTGGAGGGTTGCCCGCCCCGGTGGCCATCCGTACCAGCGTCTCGGTGACGGGTACGCCGTACTTGGTGCACAGCGAAGCGAGATCGCCCGGGGTACGGCCCGGGTGCGCGGCGGCCACACGACGTACCGCGTCGAACCGGTCGAGGCGCTGAAGTTCGGCGGTGGTGATGCCGTGCGGGGTACGCAGGTACGGGGCAGGTACGGCCTCGACGGTCCACAGCGACGGCAGCGGTACGTCCTTCAGAGCGGCGGCGCCACGTCGCGCGGCGAGCAGCTGCATGAGCTGGTGCCGCTGGCCGCCGTTGGTGCCGACCTGCGCGCGGGCGACTGCGGCGGCGAGCCGCGCCCGTCCCCACGGACCGAGGTGTTTGCGGGAGGCGAGGCGGACGGCGCGGGCGGTGGCCCGGTCACGCGTGATCTGCTCTGCGTCCCGATCCCGAGTCGCGAGCCCTGCGTAGGACAGCAGGCGTTCGCGCAGCTCCCGGCCGACGACCGCAAGCAGCCCGGACGCGAGGGCCTGCGGGCGGGCGATGCGGATCTCCAGGCCCATGGCGAGGTGCCACAGGATGCCGGCCATGACGGGGCCGATGACGGCGCGGACCGTGCCGCCGACGAGTCCCGACTCGGCGAGGGCGGGAATGACCTGCACGCCGGTGATGACCCACACCAGGACGCCGGGCGTCCCCGAGGTACCGGCGGTGGTGTCGGTGGTGGTGGCGCGTTTGTGGGCTCGGGCGAGCAGCGCGCAGGCGAGGAGCGCGATCTCACCTGCGGCGAAGAAGAACAGCCGCTCGTTCTGGCTGTGCATGCCGAGCCGGTGCGCGGCGAAGCGCCAGCTCGTGTCGGCGGTGTAGCCGGTGCAGGCGGCGGCGCCGATGGCCGCCACGACGACAGACCCCGAGGGCCGGGCGGCGGCGCGCAGGCCGCGGACGATGAGCCACCCGGCGAGCACGAGCAGCCCGCACACACCGACCGCGAGGATCGCGGCCGGCCACGGGTGGGTCTGGGCCCAGTGGGCCGCAGGGGTGGTCATGGGCAGTGTGCTCCCAAGGCCGGTGCGGATGGGTGGGGTGGCCGGGCCCGCATGGGGGGACGGGCCCGGCCTGTCTGGTGGGGTCAGCGGAAGCGCGCGCGGTCCTTGCGCAGGAACCGCTGCTCGGCGTCGGAGGCGTCCTTGGCCGCCTTGGCGCGGCCACGGGCCCGCTGCTTGGGGGTGGTGGCGCGCTGGCTGCCGTCGAGGATCCCGAGGTCCCGGTCTCGGCGGGATTGCCGACCGAACATCAGGCGGACCGCCCTTCCCGGGCGGCGCGCGCCTCTTCGCGACGGCGAGCGTCGGTGACGCCGTCGTAGTCCTCACGACAGCGGGCGAGGGTGGCCGGTTCGGTGGCCGTGCGGTCCTCGCGCGGGGTGTCCGGGGGTTTCGGCTGGTGGGTACGCTCCATGGCGGACCTGCTCTCTTGTCGCATTGGGACAGGTCCACCCCTCGGCCCGGAGTTGCCGCTCCGCATGGGCCGAGGGGTTTTCCTGTTGGCGATTCGAGAGTAGCTGACTTCCTAGCCATATGGCTAGGAAGTCAGAGAGAATGGGTGCCCATGGCCGACGAACAAGGAGGGCCGGACATGGTGTCCTTCCGCGAGCTGGCGCGACGACTCGTCGCCGAGAAGATCGTGGAGACGATCAGCCACCAACGCGTGTCGCAGCTCAGCCGCGAGGACCCGAGCTTTCCGCCCGTCGTACCGGTCGGTCGGTCAAACGTGGTCGACTGGCATCTGGCGCGCCCCTACTTCGAGACGCGGGAGAAACGGCAGGGACAGCGGACTGACCTGATCAGGAAGCGGGCGTCAGCGAGTGAGAGCGGCGAGCAGCAGGATCACGATGACCCCTCCACCGAGGACTAGCGCGGCCTGCCGCACGGCCGGGTGATCCCCGATCCTTGGCCGCTCTGCGGCGGGTCGTCGGCCGGTACGGGTGGCGGTGAGCCAGACGAGCGCGATCGTCAGTAGTCCCGGTACCCACCGGATCGTGTCGTCCGGCTCCAGGGTGGGGTGCGCGAGCTGGCGGTGGGTGCGGCGGTCGGTGCGTGCGTCTCCCCAGCTGCGGCGGCGGCCGTGCTCGCGGCAGGCGTTGCAGTGGTAGACGAACGGCATACCCGGCACGGTAGCGGCCTGGCGGCCAACAGCGCAGCCCCGCCCGGAACTTCCAGGCGGGGCTTCCGTCGTCACGCTGCCCGGCGGCGCGCCCTCTCGGCGCGCTTGGCGTCCCGCCGCCGCGCCCGCCGCTCCGCCGCGTCCAACGCCACGCGTAGTTCGGCCAGCTCGTGCGGTGTCGCCCACTCGCGCCGCCCGTCCCGCACCGGTACCGGCGCCGTGCAGTCCCAGCCGCCCGCGCACGTCACCTCGGTACGGTTCTTCGCCTCGTCGCGGTGCATGGTCAAGCCCCCGCCGCACCAGGGGCACGGCCGGTCTTCGCCCATCTCGACGCTGCGCTGCTCAGCGCCGAGCGCATGCATCATGCGCTCGACGGCGCCGCGGGCGACGCGTGTGATCTGTGCACGGTGCGCGTCGCCCAGCGGGAGGAACGGGCCAGCCTCATCGTGCAGGCGTGCCAGCAGCCAGGTGGCGGCGGTCGGTGCGGACCGGTCGCCGAGGGTGTATCGCCACCGGTGCGGGTCGGCGGCGTCCTTGGTGGCCAGCAGGTCGAGGCTGAGCGCCACGTCGTCGCCCGCGGTCGTGCGGCGGGGTCGGGTGATGGGGCTGCGCTGAATGTCCGCGGCGATCTCGTCGCACAGTCCTGCCAGGGCGGCTTCGATGGCGCGGCAGGCGTCCACCACGTGCAGGCGCAGCGGCGCCGTGGTCTCGGCGAGTTGGTCCGCGCCGCGGTGTTCGCGGGCACGGTGGGTGTGTCCGTCCCCGGTGTGGTCGCAATGGGCGCATTCGTAGTGGGGGCGGCCGTGTTCGTCGGTGCGGGTGAGGAGTCGCTGCGCGTGCGTGGTGGAGTCGGCGGTTTCGAGGGCGCGGAGGTAGGTGGTCTTGCCGGTGGCAGGGGGCCAGGTGCTCGGGGTGCTGGTGTTGATGAGGGCTCGCAGGTCGGTCCAGCGGTCGCGGATGGTGCGCAGGTCGTGGGCGGCGGTGGAGTGCATGGCGGGCTCCTGGTGGTGCGTCGGGCGTAGGATGATCACCGCCGCATATGGGGCGCCCCAGGGTCTGGCCGGCCGAGGGGGCGCCCCGTCGTCGTTACGGGTGTTGCTCGTTTGCCGGGCTCTCCGGCTCGGCGGGAAGTGCGGCGCGTAGGACGTCGCCGATTTCGAGGAGGGCCTGCGCGACTGCCACGGTCGCGATGGCCTGGGCATGCGCTGAGCGGGCTGCGATCTCGTCGGCCCGCACGCGGCCGCTGGGGACCTCGTTGAGCTTCGCGGCGGCCTGGCCGAGGGTGCGTTCGGCGATAGTGCGGTAGGGGACGGGGGCGGTCATCGGTGGCTCCTCTGGGATGGTCCGTAGGGGGATTGCCAGGCGGGCCGGTCCGGGACGGTGGCGGCCTGGACGGCGCGGGCTGTGGCACGCGCGGTGTCGACCAGGCGGCGGAGGGCGGCGCCGGCCTGGCGGACGATCTCGCGGATCGCTCGCAGGATCGGAGCGAGGCGTTCCCGAAGGTGTGCGAACGCGTCACCGAGGGCGCGGACTTGGTCGGGAGTGAGTTGGCGGATCTTCACTGCTGCTCCTTGTCGGCTGGAGGCGGAGGGGCCAGGGCGTAGTCGTCCTGGGTGGCGTTCTCGGCCCGGCGTACTGCTTCGGCGAGGAGGCGGAGCGCAGCGGCGAGCTGGGCGGCGGTCACGGACGCTCCTCGATGGCGCGGGTCGTGTCGCAGGGCCAGGCCACGAGGCGCGCGGGCCAGGTGCCGTCGCCGCCCCAGCCGGAGCAGTGGCCGCAGATGTCGCTCGTGGTGAACTGTCGCCGCTGGTGCAGGTCGCGGGCGGCTGCGAGTTGGTTCTCCAAAGCGGCCGAGTCGCGGCGTGCCCGGTCACGCTCGGCGCGGAGTCGGGCGTTCTCAGCCTTGGCGGAGGCCAACGCCTCACCGAGCTGGGAAACCGCGTCCAGTGCGCGCGCACGCGCCTCAGCCTCAACGGCGCCGGGCGCCTGAGCGGTAGGGCAGCCGCAGCCCGCGTTGTGGGTCTCCGGCGTCGGGCAGTGCACCCCCGGGGCTACGTGCTCGACCCCGGCCAGGCACGCCGGACAGCTGATCAGGGCCCGGATGCGGTCGTACTTCTCCTCGGTCGTATGCCCGTCCCACCGGGCCCGGGCGTCGCCGTCCTGGACGCGCTGGGCGTGGTCGAACAGCGGGACATCGCGCGGGTGGATGTGCCACGAGAGCTGTCCCTGCGGGGTGTGGAGGAACAGCAGTTGCCAGCCGTCCTCGTCGATGTCGGGGGCGGGAGCGAGGACGGCGGGTACGAGGGCGGCGAGCCACGCGAGGAGCTGGGCGCGCTCGCGGTACGCGCCGTCGCGCTCCTCCTCGGCGCGCTGCCGAGCCTGGTGCGGGGTGAGGGCCCCGTACCCGACGCGCTGGAGGATGAACGCGAACCGTTCGGGGTCCTCGGCGACTTTGACCTCCATCTCGATGGGGGTCTCGGTGTAGTTCGGGGCGTTGCCGAGCATGGCCCGTGCGGCGCCGACCCAGTGGGCGACCAGGTCGCGGGCGGGCTCGATCTCCATGGTCATGCCGTTGCGGAAGTCCGCGGCACGCAGCCCGGTCTCGGCGAGCTGCTTCTGGACCCACCGCTCGCGCGCTTCCTCGTCGCGGCCGCCGAGTTCGGCCAGGAGCTCGTCCCTCTCGGCGTACAGTCGGTCGAGTTCGTCGTCGGTGATGGTGTCGGCGGTGTGCCGGGGCTCGGTCATCGGGTCGGCTCCTCGGTGGTGTCGGGGCGGGCAGCGGCGGCTCATGAGGCGAACAGGTCGAGCTGCTGGCCGCGGGCCTGCGCCCGGGCGTGCTCGGCGCGGTCGAGGGCCAGCCGCTCCTCGCGGCAGCAAGTGCACCAGCGCCAGAGGCTGACGGGTTGGCCGTCGCGGTCCAGGCGCCCCCACTCCTCCCACCACTCCTCGCCCGCAAGGGTGATGCCGGTGAGGATCGTGGCGCCGACGGTGGCGACGACCCAGCCGCGGAACCCGGTACGGCGGTGGCCGGGCTGCTCTCCTGGGAAGCCGTGCATCTGGACGGGGTCGCCGGACTTGTAGGGGCAGTGCTGTGGGATGGCGCGGCCGCTTGTCCAGGCGAACGCCTCGCGGAGGTGGGCGGGGATGTGGTCGGGAACCGGGTGCGGCGTGCGCGGCGGGGCGGCGGACATCAGGCGGCCTCGAGGGTGGCCGCGGCGGACTCCTCAGCCAGCAGCGCGTCGTCGCCGAGCGCAAGCTGACCGGCCGCCGCCAGCGCGGCCCGCCGCGTAGCCGCCGCCGTCTCCCGGTGGTGGTCTCGGTCGTAGTGCAGGTGGCAGCCCTGACACATCGCGCGCAGATTCTCGTCGCGGCAGTCTTCGGGCATGTGGTTGAGATGGGCGACGGTGAGCACCACACGCGACCCGGTTGCGTACGCAGCGCCGCCGTTGACGTTGGGGCAGCGGCCGACGTGGGTACCGCGCCCGCACTCGCCGAAGCACTCGCAGCGCCCGGCCGCGCGCTCCTGGCGGATGCGGCGGCTGATCGTGGGCCAGTCCTTCGGGTAGCGATCTCGGTTCTCAGGCCGAATGGGCATCGGTGGCCTCCGGTGAATTGGTCGGGCGATAGTCGTCCACGGCCGGGCCGTCGACGATCGGACGGACGTAGTCACCGCGCAGCAGACGACCGCGCGTCGCCGGCCGGGCGTAGCCCAGCAACGGCATCTCCGGCATGACCGGCTCCTCGTCGAGCAGCTCGGCGAGCTCCTCGTCCGACAGCCCGTCGAGGTACTCCTGGTCGACCCAGCCCAGATCCGTCACTGCGCCATCTCCTTCACAGCCGCCGCACGCGCCCGCACCTGATGCACCGACGCCCGCCGCTTCCCCCGCGGCGTCACACACGGCTGACGCACGCCCGCACGACACATCGGCTCCTCACACGGCACCGACAACTCCGGCGACCGCTCCGGCAAGCCAGCAGCACGCCGAAACTCCGGTGGCATGTACGGCCGCTCCTCGCCGCCCGGATCGCCCACGGCCGCGTTGACCTCGCGCGGCCCCTCGACGTCGCAGGCCACGGACCGGGCCGGGCCGCCAGTCAGTTGCCGTACGGGAGTGGGGGCCAGGCGGCCGTCGCCGATCGCGGCCAGCTGCGCGCGGCGCCGCTCAACGAACTCGATGGGGGTCTCCTCCGGATAAGCCGGCTGGTACGCCGCGATGGTGTCGCCGTGCCGCTCGGCGCGGATCTTCTTCCGGATGGTGCGCACGTGGTGCGGCTCAAGCCACAGGCGGCGCCCGTCCTCGGGAGGGGTGCCGTAGTAACGGGCCACCGCCGCGTACGCGTCCGCGTCGGCCGGCACATCGTGCAGCGCCTCAGCCCACGCCGCAGACGCGGCGACGCTCGGTTGCCGGTTGTCGAACGCGGCGGCACGGGCCAGCAGCTTCCCTGCCTCGATCTCGTTCACTGGCTCGCTCTCCGTTCCATCTCCTTGATCAGCTGCGCGTGTTCTTGGACGCGGGCGTCCGTGCCCGTCACCGGGGCCCCCGCGCCCCGGAGCGGCACCACCACACCGCCGCCGGTCTGTGGGGGTGGGTTTCGCTCGGCGGCCATCCACGTCACCCACAGCGGCCCGAAATCAACGGCCGTGGTGCCCTTCGCTTGGTGGTGGCGGATGAACTTCTCCGTGGCCTCCAGCGAGGCGGCCGGGCCGAGGCGGACGATGTCCTGCGCCGCGGTCTCCCGGTCAGGCACCGACGGCGTCCAGTCCCCGGGGATCGGCTCGGCCCGCGGCGCGTCCGGCTGCGACCTGGGAGCGGCGCCCGGGCCGGGTCCCTGGGGCCCCTGCTTGGTGCCGCGCTGCCGGCGCTTCTTCTCGGCCTCGCGCTTCTTCCGCGCCTCCACCTCCGACCGCGTCTGGTTGCCGGATCCGGGGGTGGCGTAGTCGTGCATGACGTAGTCGCCCTCGGGCGGTTGCGGGCACGAACCGCAGTCGTGGCCGTGCGCGTGCCACAGGCCGACCGCGACGAGCTTGCGGATCTGCACGGCGCTGCCGTACATCCGAGCCACAGACCCAGGCACCACGCCGTCGGTCAGATGCTGGGCGACGTAACTCCCGCAGCGCACCCACAGGCCCACGGCGGCGTTACTCGCAGCCATGATCTTGGGATGGGAGTGGGCGCGGTCATCGACGGCGAACCAGGTCATTGAGGCGCTCCTAGGGTGAGCTGCCCGTCGGGCACGGCGGGTGTCTTGCGGGTGGTGCGCGGCGTGCGTGGGGCTGCCGGGCCGGTGCATTGGTGGTCGATCACGTGGGGGTACGGGCATGGATCGCGGGCGCGGTGGCAGTCGGCCCACCGCAGATCCGGGCCGCCGCCGGCCGGGTAGCGGAGGCACCAGTCGAGGCGGTTGTCCTCGCGCAGCGCGGCGGCCTCCGGGGCGGGCATCGGGGCCGCGTCCGCGGTGACGTCCAGCGCGGCGCGGCGGCCGACGAGTTGCCGCAGGACGGGGGCGCCGCACCGGCATGTGGTGCGGCGCGCCCCGGCCTCTGTGCGGCTGGTCATCCGTGCTGTTCGACCCGAGTGCGGCGCTGGCGGTGGGCCTCGCGCTCCTGGTGCTGCCGGTACTCGCCCTCGGTGGGGCTGCTGGCGAGCGCGGAGGCGACAGCGTCCTCCGCGTCACGCGGGCCCGGGCCGATCTCGTCGAGCGTCTGGTCCATCTTGCGGCGCCGGTACATGCCGCGGGCGACCTGGCGCAGCTGGTCGGCCTGGTGGTCGTCGCGGGCGGCCTCGGCGCTCAACACCCGGAGCTTGACCTGGGCGGGCTTCTCCTCGCCCTCGGCGTGGCCGGTGTATGTGACCGAGCGGAGCTCCATGATGGCGACGACGGCGGTACCGGGGTGCTCGAAGAGTCCGCGGCGCTGCTCGTCGGTGAGGCTGGATTGCAGCAGTCCGGCGGCGGAGTCGAGCTTGATCTCGACTTCGGCGTCTTTGTCCAGCTTGGGCATAGGGCGGTCCTTCCGTGGCGGGTTCAGAGGGCGTTGGCTACGAGCTGGCCGAGGCGCATGGCGAAGCGCTGCCGGTCGGCGTCGGACATGTCGGGGTGGAACGCCATGTGCACCCGGACCAGCGGGGTGTCGTCTCCGTCGAGGCTGATGGCGTGGTCCTCGGGCTGCAGGCCGTCGGCGCCGAGGTCGACGGCCCAGCGGGAGACGTCGGCCGCCCCGCTGATCAGGTCGTGAACCTTCCGCTGTGCGGCGTTGTAGGCGTCGCCGTCATCGGCCTCGAAGGGCAGCAGCCCGGCCCACGTGACGCCATCGGCGTCGTTCGGCTGGCCGTCGACGTCCTGCCCGGCGTGCTGCGGCGCGAGGCTGTCGACCTCGGCGTCTTCCATCGCTTCGCCGACGCACATGAACTCGGGATCGGTGGTCAGTTCGTAGTGCTGTCGGGCGGCTTCGGTCCGCAGGTCCTCGTCGGTGTACGGCGTCTCGGTCGTGGTGTCGCTCATGGGGGGGGTGTCCTCTCTGGGCGGTACTGCGGCGGGCAGGGTGTCGAGGGCGTCACCGATGCGGTGCGCCAACTCGCGGCGGGCGTCGGCCAGCTCCGGGGCGGTCGGCTCGCAGGCGTCGGCCGCGACGATCAGCGACTCGACGACCTCAGCGACGTCACCCGGCCCAAGGCCGGTCAACTGGAGCGCCATCAGAGCCGGTCCGGGCGAACAGCCACATCGGCGGCGGCCACGGCCGCGAGGCACTCGGCCTCCGCTGCCACCGGGTCCGGGGCCGGACGGCGCTCGGAGCGGGCAACGTACCGGCGGTCGATGCCGTCGTGCGCCCAGTGCACGGCGATCTCCACGGCCTTGATCGCCTGGGACTCCTCGCGGGAGCCCGGCACCAGTGCGTGGATCAGGTGCGCCAGTTCACCGGCGGCTTCGCTGATCTGTGCCTTTATCGCGACGCGGTCGGCGTCGGTCTTCGGAGGGGTGAACCGGATTGCGATCTCGTTCGGGGTGATGGCCATGGGGAGGTCACTTCCTTCGGGATTCGTGGAATCGACGGCGGGCCGCGTCGCGGTCCGCGGCGGCCCTACGGATGTCGGGCAGGGGGCAGTCGTCGCGCATGTGCCGTTCGGCGCGGATGACGAGCTGCTGCACGGCCGAGGCGCCGATGGCGTCCTCGGCGGGGTGGCCGCAGCGACAGGAGAAGTCCGCCGAGGCGAGGTCGGTGTTGCGGTGATCGAAGCGGATCCGCAGGCCACTGCCCGGGCGTTCGCCGCCGATCGTCGGCGCGAGCCCCGACGTCACGACCGGCCCGCTTTCAGTCGCGAGCAGGTCCCGCAATACGGCTTACCGTCCGAGGTGTACCGGCGGTGCTCAGCGGCCGCATGACCGCGCCTACAGGCATCACCCTGCGTCTGCCGCCCCATGACGGCGTGGAGCATGGCCCGGGTGCGGGTGCGTGCCACGTCGTCGTCGATGTGCTCCGGGGCGACACAGCCCGGGACGTCACAAGCAGGTCGGCAATACCCCTGCGGCTCACGTGAATGAGAGAGCCCGAAGGCCACCCGGTAGGCGCTCACCTTGCGACGCCGGAAGCAGACAATCGGCACACCGCCAGCCCCGAGATAGCCGCGCCACCGCAAGTGCCCACCGTCCACCGGTTCCACGCGCGACCAGAACGCATCCTCCAGAGATGCCGCAGGCGCCTTCCCGGGACGGTGTTTGGGCAAGCCCAGCGCCCGTCGGGCGGCGGCGACGGCCTTGGCGTCCGTGTGCAGCTGCTCGGCGATACGGCGGTCTGACAGCCCCTCCCGCAGAAGCGCTGCTACGTCGCTGCGCACCTTCACCTCGTAACCCCCTTCGGCGGGGCGAGGCGCAGACCGAGAGTCGGCCAGTCCTGGGCGTGCGCGAGTGGGATGGGGTGAGTGGCCACGTCCGTCGGGTTGCTCGTGTCCGGGTACATCGGCGGCACGGTCACCGCGTCGCGCTCGGCGAGCTGGGCCTGCAGTCGATGGATCTCGGCCACAGCCTCGGAGAGCTGCGCGTCGAGCCGCTTGTTCCGTGCTTCGGCCGCCCGCCGATCTGCGATTGCGCCTGAGAGCTCCACTGCAGCCACGTCGAAATCGCGGGTCACTGTGGCCAGTCGCTGGGCCAGGTCGTCGCGCTCGGTTTGGAGGTGCCTGAGCTGATGCCGGAGGGTGGCGCGAGAAGCGAGCTTGTGACTGCCCATGTCACTGCCTCTCGATGTCGGGCCAGTCGACTTTCGACAGCCGCTGGCGCTGGGCAGGAGGAAGAGGGAAGAGCGGGCTGCCGTAGTGGTCGTGGCCGGCGGCGCGCAGCCACCACGCGTCGCACTGGTCGCCGCCCGGGTCGCCCGGGAACTGCACTCCGGCGGCGAGGTACGCGGCGTCGGCCAACTGCGCCTTCTCGGCCCGGCCGTGGTCGCAGGCGAACGCCTTGAGCGTGGCCGGGACGACCGTCGCGTACGGCACCTCGGCGGCCAGCAGCTCGGCGCGGACCACGCCGTGCACCATCGCGGTGACCCCGGCGCCCATCGCGTGGCGGGGGAGGTCCTCGACCACGGCCAGGTGCGGCCGGTGGGTGGCGAGGTCGTGGCGGATGCTGCCGCGGATGTGCAGCAGACGCCGGTCGCCGTCCTTCGCACGGGTGCGGATGCGGTAGGTGGTGCCGTCGGGCAGCGCCACCCCAGTGCTGGTGAGGGACAGATCGAGGCCGATGACCCGCAGCCCGAGCACCGGGCCGGGCTCGGCGTGGGTAGAAGGAGTGACCAGTCCGGGGATCGTGGTCATCACTGATCACCCGCCGTCGTGGTCAAGCACGTCAGACAGGTGTGCGACCCATCCGCGTGCAGCGCCGACAGCCGATGCGCCGAACACTCCCGGCACCACGCCATCTCGCACGGCTCGTCCCTGCACACCTCACGGTCAGCCGGCACCGCCGACACCCGCGGCGGCGTCAGGCGCAGCGCCCACACGATCGCCACCACCGCCAGCAGCAGCACCAGCGCGAACCACGGCAACGTCTCGCCCGTCACGGCCGACCACCGCCCACCGGGAGCAGCGGACCCCGCACCGCGTGCAGCATGTCCAGCGGCTCCCATGACGCGGCGCCCGTCACCGGCCGCATCATCGGCGCACCGGACGACAGACGTCCCGTCCACCGCCACCGGTGCCCGTCCGGCGTCTGCCAGTCCAGCGCCAGATCCCAGGAGCGGCCCGTCCCGTCGGTCCACACCCGCCGCTCGATGTCGAGGTGCCCGTGCCGGGCCCGCATCGCCGTGTGGTCGCACGGGCCGGGCCCGTGGTCGGCGTCGAGCTTGTCGGCGATCTGCCGCAGCCACGCGGCGGCGGTCGCGTCGCACACCGAGTCGTCGGAGCCGATCGCGGTGACCATGTCGGGGCCGATGGTCAGGTGCAGCAGGTGCCCGCAGCCGGGCCGTTGCATGGTCATGAGGTCGCCTCCCAGGGGCGCAGCGGCCACGAGCCGTCGACAACGGCCTCGGGGTCCGACTTCCTGAAATGGGCCTGGAGTCCGGCCGCCTGCTCGGCGGCCCACGTGACCTGAGCGGTGTGCAGCGCAAACAGATCGAGGTCCCGCAGAGCCTGGAACCCGGGCTTACGGACCCGCTTGATCCGCTCCGGCCACTCCTCCCGCTCCATATGCGCGAGCTGACCGATCCGGTAGATCACCCGCGCCGAGACCAGCGCGTCGTACTCGCAGCCGTGCGCGGACTCGTCGTCCCATGGCAGGTCGTAGGTCTGCGCGCACGTTTTGAGGACGCGGGGGCCCTGTGTCTCGGAGACCCGCTTGCGGAACGGGTCGACCTGCTTGTCGAGGATCATCGAGTCGAGCACCGGGCGGATCACGTCGGTGCCCTCGAACCGGTCGACCAGCGGCACCACGCCATGGCGGCGGCACTCCCGGTCCAGGACGGTGAAGTCGTAGCTCAAGTTGTGGCCGACGATCGGTGTGCCGAAAGCGATGGAACCGAACAGGTGCGAGGCGATCTCGCCGACCACTTCGTCCGCGGGGCGGCCCTTCGCGCGGGCCTCCTCGGTGGTGATGCCGTGGATCTTCGCGGCCTCGTCCGGGATCTCGACGCCGGGGTCGGCGAGCCAGGAGCGCGGCTCGGTGCCCTGTCCGCCGCCCAGGCCGATGACGGTGCCGGTGACGATGCGGGCCTCGGTCGGGTCCGCGCTGGTGGTCTCAAGGTCGAAGGCCGTCATACGGCCGAGGTGCCAGCTCACGGGCCAGTCACCCCCGGGCGCTTGTCGGCCCGCCGCGTCTGCCAACCGACGCCGGCCGCAACCTCGGACGCGTCCAGCCCCAGCAGCGAATCGAGCTGCCGCTGCTGGTCACGCACCAGCCGGGACAGCCCCGCGGCCTCAGCACGCCACCGTGCAGTGCCACGCAGCGCCCGGTCGAGCCGGACCCAAGCCCGGTTACGTTCCTGCGTCCGCGCGTCGGCGATGTCAGCCGCCTTGCGTGCGCCCGCCTCAGCGGCGTCCAGACGGCGGGCGAGCTGCTCGCGGCTGGCCTGCGCCTCTTCCAACGCGGCCTGCAGGCGGGCGATCTCGCGACGATGACCCCACATCAGCGGACACCCCCGCCCGGTTGCGCCACCTCAGGCCAGCCACCTGACGGGTGAGCCATGGGCGGCTCGCTGCCGCTCTCCTCGATCACCTCGGCCGGGTAGGCGCCGTCCTCGTCCGGCCCGGCTTCGTCCATCTCGCCCATGTCACCGGTGCGGGGATCGATGCCGTTGGCGACGTCCTCGGCGATCTGGCCGAGCTGCCGGGACAGGTCGTCCGAGCCGTCCCGCGCGACGTGCCCGGCCCGGTTCGCCCGATGCCACACCTGCTGTACCGCCTCGCGGGTGCGGCATTGCCGCGCCTCGGCGAGGTAGTCCGGCCTCCCACCGGAGCCTGCCTCCAACTCGGGCCGGTCACCGCCGGGTGCAGCGCCGAGCGCGGCCGCCGTCGACATCGGGCCGGAGAGCGCCTGACGGAGCTGCGGCACCGACGGCACCACCATGACCACGGGGAAGTTCTTCGTTACCCCGCCCGCCTTACGGGTCCGCTGCTCGATCCACATCCGCACCGGCATGAAGCTCTTGCCGTCGGTGGCCTGCAGCACGGTGTCGACCACACCGGCCATCACATCGGCCGCGTAGTACGAGTGCGTCTCCAGCCGCCACACACCGACATCCGGCAGGTCCGGCAACATCACGTTGATGCGAGTCGTCGGTCGGCACACCTCGTCCGGGTCGCGCAGGTACCAGTCCTCTCCGAACTCGGCCAGGCACAGGCACGGGCGCCGGGTGAGTTGCTCGGTCTGGCCGTCGCAGCGGCGGGCGCAGCCGCCGCCCGACCACATCTCGTACGACTGGCTGAGCGGGTCTCCGGTGGGGAGGACGGCGCGCAGCTCGCTGGTACGCGTGACGACGCGCCACTGCGCGACACGTTGGCCCTGCGGCGTCCACTCCTCGACGTCGCCGCCGTACAGCGCGGCGGCGGCCTCGATGTACGGGCGGGAGTGCGACGTCAGAATGAACGTCGACGAGCGGGCAGGGCGGGTCTTGCCGTTCTTCGACGGCTCGGTCGTGCCGGTGCGGATGCGGCCCAGCTCGGCCGCCTGCCGCTTCAAGGTCATGATCCGGGAGCCCATAGATCAGGCTGCCTTTCGCGTGTCGGACCCCGGCGCCCACGGCGGCAGGATCGTCGGAAGAGAAGAGGGGGAGGGCGCGGCGTGCAGGTAGCGGGCAGTCGCCAGCGCCCCGAGGAACCCGCGGAACTGCTCACGGCCGGACGGCACTTCGATCAGCCGATGGCTGCGAGGCCGCAGATTCAGCAGCGCCGTGCGGTGCACCCGCGGCGCGGGCTCGCTCGTGTCGTCCGGCAACAGCCACTCCGGGGCGTGCCGCAGCGCCGCGAGCTGCAGAGGCTGCTCGTCGTAGACGGTCGTGGAAGGCTTCCAGGCCGACGTCTTGTAGTCGATCAGCCAGAGCTGCCACGTGCCGCCCGGGCCGGTCGGCAGCCACAGCCACACGTCACCGGTCCCGGCGTAGCCCCGCCGGCGGTGGAGCACGGTGGTCTCCACCGCTTCGACGTGCCGATCGAAGTCGACCCGCCACAGCCGGAAGAACTTCGCGAGCTGGATCGCGTACGGCTCGACCTGGGGGTCCGCCGGGTACGGGGCGCCGATCACGATGGCATGCGCCCGGTGGTGCACCCGCGTCCCGAGGTCCTTGGCCCGATCGCTGACCCCGGAGGGCAAGGCGACCAGCTCTTTGCGGAGCGCGGTCGGTTCGGTACGAGCCCGCCGGGCGGTGGCGATCGGGTCGGCGATCACGTGATCTGCGACGAGCCCGGCACCCCATGGCACCAGGGCCGGTTTGTGGATGCTGTTGAGCGCGTTGGTGACGGAGATCAGATCCGGGCCCCCGGCGGGGTCGGTGTAATACCGGCCCCGCTCGGTTGACTTCGCATGCTTCGGGTCGGTCACCGCTCACCGCCCCGAGCCGTACCCGTGCGGCCCTGACGGGCACCGCCGAAGAACAAGGCGACCTTGTCTCTGCGAGCGCGCATGCGCGTCTTGATCTGCTCCTGTGTCGGGGCAGTCCACGGGTGCCAACCGGCCGCCGCGGTCCAGCGCTGCGCGTGGGAGCGCTGGTCGACGCCGCAGTGCTGGCAGCCGGATGGAGTGGGGATACCCATCAGCGCGCACCGCCCTTGGCCAGCGCCACACCGACCCGGAAGTCGGCGGCTGCCTCTTCCAACACGCGGGCGTGCTCGGCAGCGGCCTCCGGTGAGGTGGGCGTCAGCCGCGGCAGCAGCTGGGCCACCGTCGGGTGCGTCTCGTACCGGCCGCCGAAAGCGCCGGTGGGCAGTTCTTCGGCGAGGGTCTCCCGGCTCGGGGCGTCAACGGCGGTCACTGCCGCTCACCTCCCGGCGTCCAGTCGGGATAGTCGGCGTCCGTGCTGACCCGCTCCGGGTGAGTGACCAGGACCATGTCGAGGACGTAGGCCCGCCGGTCGGACTCGCTATGGGTGCGTTCGGCGGCCGCGCGGAGAGTGGCGCAGTCCTCAGCGACGGTGTGACGGGGCGGGGTGGGTGCGGCGGAGCTCACTGGCCCTCACCCCGCTTACGCCGGGACCGCTCGATGGAGTCCTGCCGGTTGGCCTCCCGGCACGCCGCGCACGGCTGCTCCTTGCGGTACCAGTGCTGCTTGTAGCCCCGCACCGTGCCGTGCGCGATCGGCTTGAGCGCGGCCGGGCGCCGCACCGGGCTGTGCGCCAGCTCGGCCTGCTGCACGCGGTGCGCGTCCAGGCACTCCTGGCAGGGCGTCTCGCCGTGGCGCCGGTGCCTGCGGTAGCCGGAGTCCGTACCGCAGGCGGCGCGTGCGCCGGGGCCCTTGGCGGGGCGCAGCCCGAGGTCGTTGATGAGCTGGTCGAGTTCGGCGTCGGTGAGGTCAGCCACGGCCCTCACCCGCCTCGGCAGCGGACGCCGTGGGGCAGGTCCCGCCGGGCGCGTGGGTCTCGGCGCGGCCGTCGGGGCAGGCGCATCCGGCGCAGTGCGGGCACCAGGCCGAGGGCGGCTCGCCGCACGCCTTGCAGGCGTCGGAGTCGTCGACCACGACGTGCGCCCCGCTCCGCCCGGCGTCCGCGCGCTGCCGGGCCACAAGCTCCTGCATCGGCGACGGTGCGAGGAGACTGCGGAGCTTGGCGGCGGACTGCTCGGCGGCGTCCGGGCCGGGAGCGGTGAGCTGCCCCCGGTCAGCGTCAGCCGCAGCCCGCGCGGTGCCACACACTCCCTCGACGGCCCGCAGCAACTCCTCCAACTGAGGCCCATCCATGCGGTAGTAGTCGAGCGCCACCGCACACAGGTCCGACAGGAAGTCCGACAGGTCATCCCCGTTGAGCCACGCCGCCCACGGCAGGCCGTACCACTCCCCGCCACGAACCGCCGTCGGCTGACCCTGCCCCGCCTCATAGGCGGCGGCCCGGGCCCTCAGCCACTCGGCGACCTTCGGCCCGGACGAGCCGAGGAACACGTGCGCCTCGTCGGCCGCTTCCCGCAGCAGGTCTGCACGCAACCACGGCGTCAGCCACCCCGCGACCTTCGCGCGGGCCTCCCGGTCGAGCTGGAGTGCGACGGGCCGGCCGTCCTCGGCGACGGCGCCGATCGTCAGGACCGGCTCCTCTTCGGGGGCGGATTCCATGGCGACGTCGAACCGGTCGACGAGCAGCGGTTCGCGGGTGGACTCGCCCTCGCGGGTGTCCTTCCCTGCCTCGTCCCGCTCGGCGTCGTCGGCCTGTTTGTCCAGGACGATGGCCCCGCCGTACAACACCTGCTTGTGATGGACCTGTCCGGCGTCCGGCAGGCCGTCGGCCTCGCGGCGCATACGGTCCGCGGCCTCCCACAGCACGGTGGCGCGGGACGGGCGGGCCTCCAGCTCGGCGATGCGCTCCTGCTGCTGACGCAGGCGCTCGACCTCCGCTTCGGCGTCGAGCAGACGGCGCAGGACCGGCGCCATCCGCTCACCCAGCCAGCTCGTGAGGTTGGCGCAGTAGAGGTCTTCCCGGGGCTCGTGCTGGTGCTCGCGCCGGTCGCGGACTGCCTCGGCGAGCGCGAGCACGAGCCCCGGGGATGCTGGCGTGCCAGGGCCCAGCAGGGTGGTCAGCCCTGAGCGTTGCTCGGCCGTCAGGCCATCGTGGGTGCTCACTCGTCGGCCCCCTCGTCGTACTCGGAAGCGGCCTCCAGCGGCGTCACGACGTAACCCGTCGCGCACTCCTCGCCGCCGACCCAAACGGTCAGCTCGAAGACGCCGTCCTCTTCGTCCTCACTCCAGGAGAAGGAGGGCTTCTCGAACGCGGCCCACGCGCGGCGCTCCTCGGCCTCGCAATGGGCCCGGGCAGCCTTCACGTTGGTGTAGAGGCCCATCACGATCGAGTCGTGCTCGGCCCGGTAGATGGTCCGGGGCGCGGCGGCCAGCTCGGCGGCCTTCTCGGGCGTCATGATCAGCCCGGCGTCGTGCAACCGCTCGGCCATCTCGTCAGCCAGCCGGTACGGCTCACGGACGACGACGGACGAGCCCAGCGCGACCGCGTGGAGGACCTTTGCCACGGTGCGGATCTCGTGCTCGGCGCTCACGCGGCAGCACCACCCTCGCGACGCTGACCCGGCACCGGACGCGGCTGCGCTACCCGCTGCAGCACCTCAGCCAGCCGCAGCACCTGCCCGCCGTCCAACGCCATCCGCGTCGGCCCCGCCGCCACCAGATCCGCGACCAGCGACTCCATGTGCAACTCGCTCGGCAACCGCACCGTGTGAGGGTCCGACGGCTGCGCTTCCGCCAGCTCCTCGAACCGGTCGAAAAACTCCGGGGACAGCAGCAGCTCAAGCACGTCCTGCACCGCCGACGTCATGAACGCCTCGACGTCCAACGTCGCGCCGACCGGCGTCGACTCCACGTAGATCCGGTGCGGCCCGGAGGCCGCCCACTCACGCTCAGACATGCGCAGGCACCCCCCGCCGCACATCGATCAGCACGTCGTCACCGTCGACGGCGACCACATGCACGCGGATGTCGACCGTCGACCCGTCGGCTCGCTCCGGCGTCTTCGTGCGGAGGGTGACCATCACCGCGCCGTCACCGGAGGAGACGGCCGGGGGGATGTCGCCGCCGAGCTTGTACATCCACTCGCTCAGCGCGTAGACGTCGACCACGGTCACGTGGACGGCGTCCGGACGCGGCGTCAGCGTCGATGCGGGCAGGGCCAGGTACTCGATGGCGGTCTCGACGGCGAGCCGGTTGTCCGCCGTCGCGCGGCAGTCACGCCGCTGTTCGATAGGCTGAGCGCTCATCGGCTCTCGCCTCACTTTCTGGATTGGTGTGGTGCGGGCCGTACGAGGTCGCTCCGGATGCCGGTCCGGGCGGCCTCGGCCCGTTTTGGAGTCAGGCAGCCTCAGCGGCCTCGTGCGAGGGCGCGGCCGGCGTGCGGTGGGGGCGGGCGAAGATCGGACGCAACAGGTCGAGGACGTCGGCCGGAGGTGCCGGCGCGGCCTCGACGTCAGCGCGGATCTGCTCGATCACGGTGTCGCCGAGGAGGGCCCGACGCTGCTCGCGGGTCATGAGGCGAGCTCCACGGGATGGATCTCCTCGATCAGGTCATCGATGTCGAGGCCATAGGTGCGGCACAGGCGCAGCAGCGAAATCACGCCAGGCTGAGACTGGCCGCGCACGATGCGGCTGACGCTGGACTCCGGTACTCCGCTGCGCTGTGCAATTGCATAACCAGTGGTGTCGCCGAGCTTCTCGGCGGCCGACAGGAGAGTGCGGACGCGCAGGCGGTACATGAGTCACCTCCGTTCTTGCTGGCTAGCGAGCTATCTGCCTCACAAGCAAGTACGTTACGGGCTAAGTAGCTTGCGAGCAAGCAAGCTAGCGCCCGAGAAAAGTCACGGTTCGGTTACGCGCACACGTTCGATAGGGGTGCAACCACTGGAGTGGCGCATAAGGGCTGTGACCAGCCATCTTGCTCCCTAGCAAGCACTGGCTAGTGGCTTGAGCGCTCGCTAACCTGACTCGACATGCCAGCAGACGAGCCCACCCCCACACCCGCGCAGCGGTTCGCCGCGATCATCGCCCCCGCTGCACGCAAAGCCGGATACGACATCGACAGCGAACGCGGCGGCGGACGCGCCGCACTCGCCCGCGACACCGGCATGACCGCCAGCAGCGTCGGTCGCATGCTCAACGGCAAAAGCCTCCCGCACCCCCGCTTCTACGAAGCACTCGCCCGGTGCGTGAACCTCTCCGTGCGCGACCTACTCGTTGAAGCTGAGATCATTTCCCCCCAAGCCCTAACGCAACCTCAGTCGTCGCGCGTAGCATCACCAATCACCCCCGAGAGGGCAGCGGACGAGCTGGGCTTCTCAGACCCAATCGACCGTGAGCTGTTTCTCGGCATGGTCGCCCGCATGCGAGCCCGCCGGGCGGCAGGCCGCAATGGCGACACCGAGAACGGGGGAGGCGGGGAGAGCACAGCAATGGACGGCTAGCACCGGGGGCGGTACATGGTTCTCGCGAAGATCGGAGCGACACTCGGCATCTGCGGGGGCGCGATCACCCTGGCGTACGCAACAGCTACCGGAGAGATAGCCACCGCTATCGCGGGCGGTACAACAGCCGTCGCCGCGCTTCTCGTACTCGGCCTCGTCTACGTGCGCGGCTGGGTCTGCGACACCACCGCAGCCAGGGCACGCTACGACCAAGTCAGCACGAAGCTCGAAGACGAGCGACGGCGATATGTCGCGTTCCAGGCCAGTCTGCAAGCAGAGCGCGACCGCGTCCGCGCCGAGATCGCTGCCAGCCGTGCCGCCCTCAGTGAGCAACTCCGCATAGAGCGCGACCGGCTGGAGCAAGAATTCGAGGACCAGCGCGGCGAACTCATGCGCACCAGCTTCGAGGCCGGCGTCGACTTCACCGAGCGCGGCTTGCTCGATCCTGCCGCGCCTGGTGCCCAAGTCATCCGTCTACCGGACCGCTCGCCGCATCCGGAGACTGCTTCGCGGCCGGCGCCCTGAGGACTCGGCGTCGTTTGAAGCCCGGCTCACCGACGAACGACAACTGAATGCGGCCTGGTTCAATACGGCGCACCCCGCGGACCCTGGCCTTGAACAGCCTCACCGTCACCACCGCCCGTACTACCGCGCGACGTTGGGCCATCGTCAGATTCTCCCACCGGTCCTCGATATCCGGCTGCCCCAGCAACCCCTTCACGACCGGCGGAGCCGTCGCCACCGCCGTCACCGCCCGCGCTTCCTCAATCTGCGGCAACAGCCTCCCCTCGATGTCCACCAGGGAGGAGATGGACAGCCGCGGATTCCCCTGCGCGTCGAGCTCCCCCGCCTTGGACCGCGCATCCGCCAGCTGCCGTTCCAGCACCTCCATGCGCGCTTTGGCAGCAGAGGCCCTCTTCTGCTGCGCATCGTCCCGGAATGCATCGGCAGCCTCAGGCTTGGATAGCCACTCGATCAGGGCCTCTTCGACGTACGCATCCAGCAGCGCCTCACGCATCACGGTGTCGTGGCGCTCGCTGCATTCGTACGCCATGGCCCCGCGGGACGGCTGCGCTTTCAGATGCGGCTCGTCCCCGTCGCCTGCGGCACCGCATTCCCCGCACAGCGCGATCCAAGAAAGCCAATGCGTCACCGCGTTGTCGTTCGACTTCCGACGCTCCGGGTCATCCAGGATCCTCTGCACCGCCCAGAAAACGTCCTCGTCGACCAGCGCCTTCCACGTCGCATCGCCGACGATCTCGCCTCGGTGGACGCGCTTCCCGATGTACGCCGGGTTCCGGAGCATGTCGCGGACGTGGTGCATCTCCCACCGCCGCCCGGGCTCCCGCTCACCACAGGACCGCAGGTCCATCATGACGCTGTACGGCGCCTCTCCGGCCGCGACCCGATCGAAGACGTCGGCGACGACCCGAGCGCGCTCAGGGTGGCCGTACTGGTCGACCAGATCGCCGGTGTCCGGGTCGTACCGACGGGCGTACCCCCACGGGCACTTGCCGTGTGGCGCGCCCTTCTTCGCTTGCAAGCGGCTGGTGCGCATGTTGCGTTCGCGGATGCCTTCGGCCTCATCCTCGGCTGCGATGGCGTCCTGCGCGGTGGCCTTCCGGTCCTCACGCTTGCTGAGGTCGTAGACCTGGCCGTTGTAGCAGAGCAGGACGTTGTTCGCCATGCATGCGTTGCGGAGCCTGATGTATGCCTCGATGTCCCTGTAGTAGCGGGATGCCTCGAAGGCTACGACGATCTTCCCTCGGCCGGCCTCGATGGCGTCGATCAGCGCCTCGAAGTCCCGGCGTTTCCGCTTCGCGTGGCGGCTCGCGCTTCGGTCGATGTCCTGGTCGAAGACCTCGGCGATCGGCCAGTTGTAGTCGTCGCACATTTCGCGGCCGGTGCTGATCTGGTCAGCGACGGAGCGGCCCTTCTTCTTCGGGTCGCGTGAGGCGCGGCCATAGAGGAGCGCGTCGAAAGTGACGCTGGGGAAGACCATGTGCAGGTACTCGGGCGCGATGGGCATGCCCTGACGCTAACTCAACCCACTTATCTGAGGAAGATTGGCGACCGACAATCTTGTTTAGAGAGATGGGTTACAGTCAGATACCCACCTTGCACACGCGCAACATGTAGCGCTCTGACCAGAAGGTTTCTAATTCTGCTGCCTCTGCAGCAGGTCATCGAGCAGCCGAA
>NZ_JAGPXJ010000047.1:0-55356 GCF_018070605.1 Streptomyces sp. B15 | reverse complement strand
GCTGGGCCCCCACCCACCCGTGGTGGTTCCCTCTCTTCCCCGGAGGGGAAGGGGGGTGCCAGGCTGAGGGGATGAGCGAGCTCATCAGGCGGCTCCGCGAGGGCCTGCCCTCGAACACGGTCCTGACCGACCCCGACGTACTCCGCTCGTACGCCACCGACATGGCCAGCTTCTGCCCCGCAGGGACCCCCCAGGCAGTAGTCCTCCCCCGCACCGCCCAGCAGGTGCAGCACACCATGCGCACGGCGCACGCCCTGCGGGTCCCCGTCGTCCCGCAGGGCGCCCGCACGGGCCTGTCCGGCGCGGCCAACGCGACGGACGGCTGTCTCCTGCTCTCCCTCACCCGTATGGACCGCATCCTGGAGATCAACCCGGTCGACCGGATCGCGGTGGTGGAGCCGGGCGTGGTCAACGCCCGGCTCTCCCGCGCGGTGGCCGAGTACGGCCTGAGTTATCCCCCGGATCCCTCCAGCTGGGAGATGTGCACCATCGGCGGCAACATCGGCACCGGTTCCGGCGGCCTGTGCTGTGTGAAGTACGGCGTCACCGCCGAGTACGTGCTCGGTCTCGACGTCGTCCTCGCCGACGGCCGGCTGTTGTCGACCGGCCGCCGCACGGCGAAGGGCGTCGCGGGCTACGACCTCACCCGGCTGTTCGTGGGCTCCGAGGGCAGCCTCGGGATCGTGGTGGGCGCCACGCTGGCGCTGCGGGCCGAGCCGCCGCAGCAGCTCGCTCTCGCGGCCGAGTTCCCGTCGGCGGCTGCGGCCTGCGACGCGGTGTGCCGGATCATGGAGGCGGGTCATACGCCGTCGCTGCTGGAGCTGATGGACCGCACGACGCTGCGGGCGGTCAACGAGATGACGAAGATGGGCCTGCCCGAGACCACCGAGGCGCTGCTGCTCGCGGCGTTCGACACTCCCGATCCGGCGCCGCAGCTGCGTGCGGTGGGTGAACTGTGTACGGCGGCGGGTGCGAGCGAGGTGGTGCCCGCCGAGGACGCGGCCGAGTCGGAACTGCTGCTCAACGGGCGGCGCGCCGCGCTCACGGCGCTGGAGGCGGTCAAGGGCACCACGATGATCGACGATGTGTGCGTACCGCGCAGCCGGCTTGCGGACATGTTGGAGGGCACGGCCGAGATCGCCGAACGGTACGGGCTGACGATCGGTGTCTGCGCCCACGCGGGGGACGGCAACACGCACCCGACCGTCTGTTTCGACGCCACCGACGAGGACGAGTGCCGCCGTGCCCGCCGTTCCTTCGACGAGATCATGGAGCTCGGTCTGAAGCTGGGTGGAACGATCACCGGTGAGCACGGGGTCGGGGTGTTGAAGAAGGACTGGCTCGCCCAGGAGTTGGGCGAGGTCGGTCTCGATCTCCACCGGGCCATCAAGACCGCCTTCGACCCGAACGGCATCCTGAATCCCGGAAAGGTCTTCTGAGGGCCGGGCGGCGGCGGCCCGGCCCTCAGAAGCGGGTGCACGGCGCGTGGCCGCCGTTCACCGTTCCAGCAGTTCGATCAACTGCTCGTCCAGGCCGAGCGCTTCCGACTCGCTCCCCTGCGGAACCGCGTGCAGCGTCCGCGCCAGCCAGGCCGCCACCACGTCGGACGGAGTCTCCAGCAGCGCGTCGCCGTTCGGCGAACTGAGGGCCAGGCACAGCATCTTGCGGCCCGCGACGCACGTGGGCCACACCCGTACGTCGCCGTCGCCGGACGGCTGCGTCACCCCCTTCACCAGCAGTTCGCGGGCGAACGTCCAGTCGACGGGTTTCTCCGAGTAGATGTGGAAGGTCATGTGGACGGCGTACGGATCGTCCGTGCGGTAGCTGAAGCGTGCGGGTACCGCCACGCTGCGTTCCGGCGAGAGGACGAGCCTCATCTCCACTTCGCGTTCGACCACGGTGTGCATACGGTGCGCCCTTTCCTGTGTCCCCTGTTCCCCTGTGCGGGCCGCTGGGAGGGACCCGCACAGGGAGAGAGGGCGCAGGGCGCGGTTTCTTACACGGGTTCGGAAAAGTTTCTCGCTTCCCGGCCCGGGGATTTGTTCGGTGGGTGCTGTCGGGTCGTGCCGTGACGGGCACCCGATCGGTGCCGGATCGGTGCGCCCGATCGGTCGGCGGACCGGTGTCCGGGGGCGGTTCGCGCCTGGTCGGGTGATGGGCGGCGGGGCCCTTCGGGGTCGCTCGAAGGCGGGCTTACCCGCCGTCTGCTTCCTCCCCGCGCGGTCTTCTTCGTTACTGTCCTCCTTACTGTCCTTCTCGGACAGGCGGAGGACCCCGCCGCACCACGGGCGGCGGGGCCGCGGGGCCGTGCAGCAGCGGCTTGGTCAAGAACGTCGTGCGTGAGGGGAGTTGGGGGTTGTGGGACCCTCCGGTACTCATGGGGAGGCACCCCGTGCCGGGTACTATCCGGATCCGTCCATCCCCGGATACATCCGTTACTGGAACGGTTCTTCGTGGGTGCCGGGCACCAGTCGCCCGGAGCCACGGGAGGGTGAACCCATGCCGGCGCCGCCGCCGGTGGCGTCCTCACCCGCCACGGCTCCCTCGCCTCCCGCCACCGCCGACCAGGAGGGCCCGGCGGGGCCGCCGAGCCCTCGGCGCTCGGCCTCGGACGAGACCGGCCCGGTCTTCCTGGACACGGACGGCGACGGCGACGAGCGCCCTGCTCCCGGTGTTCAGCCGTCCGTCCCGGGCCCCCAGTCCGCCGCCTCGCCGCGGGGCGGCTTCGGGCCGCCCGCGGCCGATCCGCGCGGCGACTGGGGCAGCGAGGGCCGCGCGTCCGGCCGGACGGAGCGCCGGACCGCCGCCGCGAGCGGTGCGAGCGGTCCGGAGCCGGCGCCCGAACTGCCGGGTCAGGGCGGCCGCGAGAAGACGGTCGGCCTGCGCCGCTCCGAGGTGCTCGGCACCGGCGACCGGCCCCCGCGGACCGGCGTGCCTTCGCAGGCGCAGTCGCCCGCACCGTCGACTTCACCGTCCTCCTCGCCGTCGCCCGCACCGGACAGCGGTCCCGAGCGGAGTACGCCGGCCGGTTCCGCCGCCCGTCGGGAGCAGGCCCCGGCCTCCGGTGCCGCCGGTGGGGGAGGGCGGGGCGAGCGGCCCGAGCAGGGCCCCGGCAGCACCCAGCAGGCCCGGCCGGTTCCCGAGCAGCCGGCCGGGGGGTTGCGCCCGGACGCGGCGGGCGGCGTCGCGACACCGGCCCGGCAGGTGCCGGGCCAAGCGTCCGGCCAGGCGCCCGGTGGGGCGTCGAATCCGCCCGCGGGTGTGGCGCCCGAAGGGCGGGGCGGCCCCTCCGCGGCTCCGGCGCCCGGGGGCGCGGCGGGCGCCGGGCAGTTGGTGCCCCGCCAGGCATCGCCGGGGCCGGAGGCGGCCCGACCGGCCCAGGCCGCGCTCGATGCGGGACCGGCCGGGCTGCCCGCCCAACAGCTGCCCGCACAGCAGGGGCAACAGGGGCAGCAGGGGCCGCCTGCCGGGCTCGCCCCGGTGGCCGGGCCCGTGGCGGGCCCGGCGCTGCAGCAGGGCGGCGGACCGCAGGCCCCGGCCGTACCGTCCTGGTCGCAGCCCGCGGGGCCGGCGGGACTGCCCGCCCAGCCGCAGACCGGCGGCCCGGACGCCGTCACCCCGTGGCGCCCGCCCGTCGACGACCCGTTCGCGCGGGCCGCGCGCCAGGAGGCGCGGCCGGGGGCGCTGGGCAAGCGGCTGGGCGCCCGGCTCGTCGACCTGGTCCTCACCCTGGGGGTGGCTGCCGGTGCGGCGTACCCGTTCGTCGGCAGGACGGTCGACCACATCGACGCCAAGATCGAGGCGGTCGAGCAGGCGGGCGTGACCCAGCGGGTGTGGCTGATCGACGGCACCACGGGCGGCTATCTGGCCGTGGTCGTGGGTGTTCTGCTGCTGTTCGGGCTGGTCTACGAGGTGGTGCCGACGGCCCGCTGGGGCCGCACGCTCGGCAAGAAGCTGTTCGGGCTCTCGGTGCTGAACATCGAGGGCTATCAGAAGCCCACCTTCGGCAGGGCGGTCGCGCGCTGGCTGGTGCACGGGGTGCTGGGGCTGCTGGTGGTCGGGCTGGTCAATGCCGCGTGGTGCTTGTTCGACCGCCCGTGGCGGCAGTGCTGGCACGACAAGGTGGCCGGCACGTTCGTGGCCAAGGGCAGCGCGGGCGACGGTGAAGTCAGGCTGTGACGCCCGGGGCGTGACAGCCGAAGGAGTCTGAGGCCGGCACGCCCCGGCGCGCCCGGCGGGAGCCGACGGCCCCGAATCAGCGGGTGCGGCCCGCGTCGGTGCCCCGTCCCCCGAACAGCCCGCCCCGGATGCGGCGGGGCCGCGGGGGCTGTGCACTCGGGCCATGAGCACGGAGCAGCCGGAGAACGATCCGTTCCGCAAGCGGCAGGACCCGCAGGAGCCGCAGGAGTCCGAGCAGCCGCGGTCTCCGGGCCCGGGGCAGGGACCACAGCGTCCCGGGGCGGGCGGGCAGGCGCCCGGCCAGGAGCCGCCCGGCGGCGGGTCTCCGCCACCGGGCGGTCCGGGGATGCCGTACGGGGATCCGCCGCCGCCTCCCACGGGCGGCGGTCCCGCGGGCGGCCCGGGCGGCGGATACGGCGGCGGTTACGGAAGTCCGTACGACAACCCGTACGGTGGCCCGGCGGGCGCCGCGGATCCCCTCGCGGGCATGGCGCCGTTGGCGTCCCGGGGCAGGCGTCTGCTGGCGCGCATCATCGACGCGCTGCTGATCGCCATTCCGATCGGCATCATCGCCGGGGTGGTCGAGGGGGGCTATTCGACCGACACCGGTATCAGCTACTGGCCGCAGCTCGGCTACACCCTGGCCTACTTCCTCTACGAGGGGCTGATGCTGACGAACTCGGGCCAGACGGTGGGCAAGAAACTGATGCGCATCCGGGTGGCCATGTTGCAGAACGGTGCCGTACCGGCGGGTTCGCCGGGCTGGCTGCGGGTGGCCGTCTACCAGATCCCCCCGCTGGTGCCGTGTGTGGGCTCGCTGTTCTGGCTGGTGAACGTGCTCTTCTGTACCTGGGACAAGCCGTATCAGCAGTGTTTGCACGACAAGGCGGCCCGCACGGTGGTGGTCGCGGCGGACTGACGGCCTGCCCCGGTGGCGCGCGTGGGTTCGCGCGCCGGCAGCGGGCACGGCGGAGTCAACTCTTGGCGCGGCGGCCGGTGGAGGGCCAGAATCGTGGGCCCGGGCGGGCGCGTCGTTCGCGTCAGTGGCGGGCTCCCAGGCCCGCCGTCGCCGCGGGCGCCGAGGTCGCGTGCTGGGCGGGCACGGGGGCCGGCTGCGCTTCGGGGCGGGGGCTGCCGGTGGCGGCGACCACGCTGCCGACGGCCCGGCGTCCTGCGCGCGTTGAGCGGGCGGAGGCAACGGTCAGTGCCACCAGCAGGCCAAGTACGAGGGCTGCGAATGCGATCACGGCGATCCAGGGCCCTGAGCGGGCCCCGGAGATCAGCAGCATGGCGAGCGTGGAACACATGACGGTGGCCGAGCCGTAGACGAGTTGGGCGGGGTTCGGACGCGGCATGGCGGATCCGTCCTCGGGGGTGTGGGCACGGTCTGAACGTGTGAACAGGTCGTTGTGCGCTACGCGTTGCCTCGGTACAAACGGGGCGCCATCGAACGACTCTACGGTCCGGCATGCCCTGGCGGAAAGCACGGCAAGCGTGAGGTGACCCACGCCTTAGTTGCACGGGGGGCGCACTGGCGCACAGGGCCTCGGCCGTCCCAACTGCCGGACGGGAGTGGGGCCTTGCGCGAGTCGCGTGCCGGCCGTGTCCGACGCCCGGCGCAGGGGCGGCTCGTGCGCGGCGGCCAACGCCCCGTACCGATGTTCGCACCCGCTATCTGATGGGGAGTTGAGGATTCCGCTTCCCGGGTCGGCGGTAGTGACTCCTGCTGTTGCCAGCGGTCGGCCCAATGGCGACACCGAAAGTAGTAGCCGCTTCAACCACCCGGGGTATTCCGCGTAAAACCCCCTAAAACGGCCCACAGAATGCCACAACTACGGACAGTGAAGGCGGCGTGAAGATCCACGAGCGGGTTGCTGCGTACAGGTGATCGATGACTGTGCAACCTGGGTATGAATTTGTTTGCATCGTTGCAGGTCAAAACATGATCATCCGTTACCCCCTGGCGGTCGGCGCTCGATCGCGTTTAGATGCACGGTGGGGCCACCTCGTGGAGGCCCCGTATCGACCGACCCGAACGAGTCTCACGGGGGAGATGGTGATCATGTCAGGAGGCGGATTCGTCAGGCTTCCGGACGGCAGCGTGATCGTCGCGCTGACGCTTCCGGTGCCACGCGAGCCGCACGGCGCCGCAGCCGGTGCCGCAGACGCCGCTGCCCCGGGCACGCGGAGCAGGAGCGGCGCCGGAACGCGTCGCTCCGCCGCGACCGCGCCCGGCGGCCGCGGCGGGCTGCTGCCGGCGTCGCGGCGCTGGTCGGCGTTTGCGGACGAACCGCACACGGTGCGTGAGGCGACGGTCCGCAGACCCGGCGAGGAGCAACGCGTCCGGGTGCTGGTGCACTCCCGCAACCGGGCCCGCGCCCTGACCAGGCTGCGGAACCTCGGGCTGCGTGCGATCTATTTGCGCGGCAACGCCGAGCCGCCCACGGCCGACGAGGTCACGGCGGTCCTGCACCACCCGGAGGGCCTGGTGTGGCGCGCCGTGCCCGACGACGACCGCAACTCCTGGCGCCCGATCGCCGCCCTGCTGCGCGTCACCCCGGCCTGAGCCCGCCCCGCGCCCGAAGGGGCGCGGGGAACCCGCGCGCCGCCCGGCCCGGGGCCGGGAGGGGCGTCAGGAGGAAGCGACCACCGGCTTGCCGGTCAGCTCCACTCCGGCCTCCCGCAGGGCGTCCAGCGCCTGCTGGACGCTCTCGTCGGCGACACCCGCGGTCAGATCCAGCAGCACCTGGGTGCGGAAGCCCTCCCGGGCGGCGTCCAGCGCCGTCTCGCGTACGCAGTGGTCCGTGGCGATCCCGACGACGTCCACCTCGGTGACGTCCCGCTCGCGCAGCCAGTCGGCCAGCGCGGTCCCGTTCTCGTCGGCGCCCTCGAAGCCGCTGTAGGCGGCGGTGTAGGCGCCCTTGTCGAAGACCGCCTCGATCGAGCCCGAGGCGACGGCGGGGGCGAAGTTGGGGTGGAAGCCGACGCCCTCGGTGCCGGCCACGCAGTGCGGGGGCCAGGAGCGCCGGAAGTCGGGGTCGGCGGAGAAGTGGTCGCCGGGATCGATGTGCGTGTCCCGGGTCGCGACGACATGGCGGTATCCGGCGGAGGCGTCCCCGACCAGGTCGGTGATGGCGGCGGCGACGTCGGCGCCGCCCGCGACGGCGAGGCTGCCGCCTTCGCAGAAGTCGTTCTGCACGTCCACGACGATCAGTGCCCGGTGCATGGTGCACACCTTTCGGCTGGTGGGTCGACTGGGTGGGACGGACCGTGGCCGGCGACCGCCGGAGTCCTCGGTGGGGCCTGGGAAGTCTTCGGTGTGGCGTCAGGGACCGCCGCCCGTCACCTCCGAGCCTAGACACTCGAGGGGTCCCGCGGCAGTGGGTGGGCGCCGGTATGCGGCCCCCACCCGTACCGGGGGTTACACGTGCTCGACCGGCAGCACCGGCTCGCCGCGGGAGAGCTGGGTCGCCGACAGCGGGAGCCGGGCGCGGGCCGCGCGGTGGCGTTCGCGGGCGGCGTCCAGGGGCTCGCGGCCGACGACGGTGCCCTTGTCGACCAGCCGCACCTGAAGGAGATGGTCGGCCAGCTCGGGCGGTACCTCGCCGGTGCCCACGATCTCCGCCTCGGCCACGCCGTCCGCGTCCAGCGGCCGGGCCGCCCACTTGGCGCCGCCGATGGAGGTCTTGCCGCCGGTCGAGCGCTTGGCGACCGGGCTCAGCGCGGCGCCCGGCTCGGTGGAGTCGGCGCGGGCGACCAGCTTGTAGACCATCGAGCAGGTCGGATGGCCGCTGCCGGTGACCAACTGGGTGCCGACGCCGTACGCGTCCACGGGCGCCGCCGCCAGCGAGGCGATGGCGTACTCGTCCAGGTCGCTGGTGACCACGATCCGGGTGCGGTCCGCACCCAGCTCGTCGAGCTGCTGGCGCACCCGGTGGGCCACCAGCAGCAGATCCCCGGAGTCGATCCGGACGGCGCCGAGGCCGGGGCCGGCGACCTCCACGGCCGTACGGACGGCCTCGGCCACGTCGTAGGTGTCCACCAGCAGCGTCGTACCGCTGCCCAGCGACTCGACCTGCGCGGTGAAAGCGTCCCGTTCGGTGTCGTGCAGCAGGGTGAAGGCGTGGGCGCTGGTGCCGACGGTGGGGATGCCGTAGCGGAAGCCGGCGGCCAGGTCGGAGGTGGTGTCGAAGCCGCCCACATAGGCGGCGCGGGCGGCGGCGACGGCGCCGAGCTCATGGGTGCGGCGGGCACCCATCTCGATCAGCGGCCGGTCGGCGGCGGCGACGGCCATCCGGGAGGCGGCGGCCGCCACGGCGGAGTCGTGGTTGAGGATGGAGAGGATCACCGTCTCCAGCAACACGCACTCGGCGAAGGTGCCCTCCACCCGCAGGATGGGCGAGCCGGGGAAGTACACCTCGCCCTCCGGATAGCCGACGATGTCGCCCGTGAAGCGATAGTCGGCCAGCCACCGGAGGGTCGGCTCGTCGACCACCCTGGTCTCGCGCAGGAAGTCGAGCAGCTGGTCGTCGAAGCGGAAGTTCTCCACCGCGTCCAGCACCCGCCCGGTGCCCGCCACGACGCCGTAGCGGCGGCCCTCGGGGAGCCGGCGGGTGAAGACCTCGAAGACGGAGCGGCGCTCGGCGGTCCCGCCGCGCAGCGCGGCCTGGAGCATGGTCAGCTCGTACTGGTCGGTGAAGAGTGCCGTGGAGGGCACGGCCACCGGCAGTCCCGTCTCCATCCGCCGGGCGTGTTCCTGCCGGGAGTCTTTCGGGGGCTGCCCCCCTGGGGAATCCAGCACTGCTGCCTCACCTCGTGTGTTCGGGTCGGTCGCTTTCGAGCCTACCCCGGATCTCGTCAGCTTGACGATATACGGTGAAGGGAGGTGCCGTTTGGGCGGGCCGGGGTGCCGGGTGGCAGCATGGGACCTGTGAGTGTCGCCACCCCAACGGAGATCGAGCGCCCGGAGACCACCGAGGAACCCGTGGAGGTTCCTGAGCCGGATGTGCCCTGGGTGACCGTCGTGCACAACGACCCGGTCAACCTCATGAGCTATGTGACGTACGTGTTCCAGGCGTACTTCGGCTATTCGAAGGAGAAGGCGAAGAAGCTGATGCTCGACGTCCACCACAAGGGGCGCGCCATCGTCTCCAGCGGTACCCGCGAGGAGATGGAGCGCGACGTGCAGGCCATGCACAGCTACGGCCTGTGGGCCACGCTCACCCAGGACCGCTGATGGCAGGGCACTTCGAGCCGACCGAGGACGGTGGCGCCGCCATCGCGCTGGACGAGGTGGAGATCTCGATCCTGCGCAGCCTGGTGGTGCAGCTGCTGGAGCTGATCGGCCCCGGGGACGAACCCGCCGACCAGCCCCGCTCGCCGCACGACGCCGGGTCCCGCGGGGAGGGCGGCGGCAACAGCGTGGACGACGAGCTGGCGGGCATCGAGGCCGTCTCCTGGCCGCCGTTCGCCGACGGCCCCAGCGAGCCGCCCGCCGACCCGGCGCTGGCCCGGCTCTTCCCCGACGCCTACGGCCCCGGGCCCGGTGCCGCACCCCCCGAGGGGCAGGCGCCGGACAGCGAGGAGGCCGCACGCGCCAAGCGGGACCGGGCGGCCTCCGCCGAGTTCCGCCGCTACACGGAGAACGACCTGCGGGCCCGCAAGCGGGAGGACGGGCTGGCCGTGGTGCGCACGCTGGACGCGCTGACCCCGGGGGAGCAGGGAGCCGTGCTCACCCTCACCCCGCAGGAGTCCCAGCAGTGGCTGGGCGCCCTCAACGATCTGCGGCTGGCCATCGGCACCCGCCTCCAGGTGAGCGACGACAGCGACGACGAGCTCTACCAGCTGCCCGACTCCGACGAGCGCAAGCCGATGGTGATGGCCTATCTGTGGCTGGGCGGCCTCCAGGAGACGTTGGTCGAGACGCTGATGCCCTGACGGGCCGCCGCGGCTCGGCCCGGCGATCGGGTGCCCGGGTTCGTTAATCGGACGGTAAAAACCGACTGACGAACCCGTCATGAGGGCGGACTTTCCTGAGGAGGCGCCCTTCTTCATCCCTTATGTCCCCCACCGGCGCGGTGCGTCATGAACGCCTCTGCGTGGTACACCTGCACGGATCCGCTGTTCCGCCGGGCACCACCCCTGCCCGCCCAGCGGTGCACCGCCGGCCGACCGTCGGCACGCACAACTCCAGCCGGGGGGATCGGGACCCGATCCGGAAGAGGCCGGATCGGTATGGAGAAAGGCGCACCACATGACCTCCGAGGTCGAAGACCACGACCCGGTACCGGACCCGATGCCCGGCACCGGGGTGGACAGCAGCGCGGCGGGTGTCCTCGACGCGGTCGAGGGCGGCGGCTCCTCCGAGGGCTATCAGCGGGGGCTCGGCGGCCGTCAGATCCAGATGATCGCCATCGGCGGCGCCATCGGGACCGGGCTCTTCCTCGGTGCCGGCAAGTCCATCCACAAGGCCGGCCCCAGCATCATCCTGGCGTACCTCGTCGCGGGCGCCGTCATCTACCTGATCATGCGCGCGCTGGGCGAGCTGCTGATGTACCGCCCGGTCTCCGGCTCGTTCTCCGAGTACGCGCGGGAGCTGCTCGGGCCGTACTGGGGCTTCGTCACGGGCTGGACGTACTGGCTCTTCTGGGTCGTCACCGGCATCACCGAGGTCACGGCGGCCGCGACGTATGTGAACTACTGGTGGAACGTCGCACCGTGGATCTCCGCGCTGGTGTTCACCATCGCCCTTTACGGCATCAACCTGGTCTCCGTGAAGCTCTTCGGTGAGCTGGAGTTCTGGTTCTCGATGGTCAAGGTCACCGCGATCGTCGGCATGATCCTGATCGGCATCGGCGTGCTCACCCTGGGCTTCTCGCAGGCCGGCGACACCGCGTCGGTCGGTAATCTCTACCAGCACGGCGGGATCTTCCCCAAGGGCATCGGCGGCACGCTGATGACGCTGCAGATCGTGATGTTCTCCTTCCTCGCCGTCGAGCTGGTCGGTGTCACCGCGGGTGAGGCGGCCAACCCGGCCAAGGCCCTGCCGCGGGCGATCAAGACGGTGCCGTGGCGTATCGCGCTCTTCTACATCGGCTCGCTGATCGTCATCCTCTCCGTCGTCTCCTGGACCGCGTTCGAGCCGGGCACCAGCCCGTTCGTCGAGGCCTTCCGGAAGATCGGGCTGCCGGCGGGTGCGGGCATCGTCAACTTCGTGGTGCTGACCGCGGCGCTCTCCTCCTGCAACTCCGGCATGTACTCCACCGGCCGGATGCTGCGTGACCTGGCGCTCAACGGACAGGGCCCGAGGCTGTTCACCAGGCTGTCCAAGGCCGGGCTGCCGTTCCTCGGCACCACGGTCTCGGCCGCGCTGATGATGGTCGGCGTATGGATCAACTACGAGTGGCCGTCCAAGGCCTTCGACTACGTCGTCTCCTTCGCGACCATCTCCGGCATGTGGGCCTGGATCATGATTCTCTTCTCGCAGCTGCGCTACCGGGCCAAGGCCGACCGCGGCGAGCTGCCGCGCTCGGAGTTCCGGATGCCCGGCGCGCCCTGGACCGGCATCGCGGCCCTGGCCTTCATCTTCCTGGTGATCGTGCTGATGGGCTTCGACAAGGACGCCCGGGTCTCGCTCTACGCGGCGCCGATCTGGGCGGCGCTGCTGACCGTCGCCTACTTCGTGGTCAAGGCGCGCACCCCGCACGTCTTCGCCAAGCAGCCCTGACGCCCACCGGGTAGGGGCCGGGCACAGTGCGCGGGGCAGGGCCGGTGGCCGGCCGGAGCGCCGCCGGCCCCGTGCTTATCCTTGCCCCCATGCTGACCATCACACAGGAGCTGCACGACCGGATCGTCGCCCACGCCCGTGCGGACCACCCCGACGAGGCGTGCGGCGTGATCGCGGGGCCGGTCGGCGAGGGCCGTCCCGAGCGCTTCATCCCGATGCTGAACGCGGCGCGCTCGCCGACCTTCTACGAGTTCGACTCGACCGACCTGCTCAAGCTCTACCGCGAGATGGACGACCGGGACGAGGAGCCGGTCGTGATCTACCACTCGCACACGGCCACCGAGGCCTACCCCTCCCGTACGGACATCTCCTACGCCAACGAGCCCGGCGCCCACTACGTCCTCGTCTCCACCGCCGAGTGCGGCAACGACGAGGGGCCCTTCTCCTTCCGCTCGTTCCGCATCGTGGACGGCGAGGTGACCGAGGAAGAGGTCGAGGTCGTCGAGAGCTACTGAGCGCAGAGCCGGGACAGCGGGCGGCCGGGAGTCGCTGTCCGGTGCACGTGAGACGAATCGGTCCGCATCATGAAACGCACATCCGATTCCGCCGTCGGGAATCGTTACGATGAGCCCATGGTTGTCCACGACGTGAGCGCATTCGAGAAGACCCCGGGCATGCTGCTCGTGGCGCGCCTGCACGTCGACCTGTGCCGCCTCGCCAGCGCGATCTGTCGGCAGGCCTGACGGGCGCCGTCCCTGTGGGGGCCGCCCGGCCGGGAGGCCGCCGAGCCCGTCCGTCCTCGCCCCGCACCGCGGGGCGTCCGCGCGTCCGCCTGTCCACAGCACAGCCACAGCCGCACTCTCCCTCTCCGACAGGAGCACTCTCATGGCCATCGAGGTCCGCATTCCGACCATCCTTCGCACCTACACCGACGGCCAGAAGGCGGTCGAGGGCACGGGCAGCACCATCGGTGAGCTCTTCGCCGACCTGGAGAGCCGCCACACCGGCATCCAGGACCGCCTGGTGGACGGCGGTGAGCTGCGCCGCTTCGTCAACGTCTACCTCAACGACGAGGACGTGCGCTTCCTGGACGGCATCTCCACCGAGGTCGGCGACGGCGACAGCATCACGATCCTGCCCGCCGTAGCCGGCGGCGCCGGGGCGGAGTCCCGTCGTACAGGGGCGGTGGCCGGGCGACGGGCAGGCGGCGCCGGGGCGGAGTCCCGTCGTACAGGGGCGGTGGCCGGGCGACGGGCAGGCGGCGCCGGGGCGGAGCCCCGTCGTACAGGGGTGGTGGCCGGGCGACGGGCGGGCGGAATGCGCTGATGCGCTACGACTCCCCGCTCGACGCGGTCGGCAACACGCCACTCGTACGGCTCCCGAAGCTCTCGCCCTCCGAGGACGTGCGCATCTGGGCGAAGCTGGAGGACCGCAATCCGACCGGCTCCGTCAAGGACCGCCCGGCCCTGCACATGGTCGAACAGGCGGAGAAGGACGGCCGGTTGCGCCCCGGCTGCACCATCCTGGAGCCGACCTCCGGAAACACCGGCATCTCGCTGGCGATGGCGGCCAGGCTCAAGGGCTACCGCATCGTCTGCGTCATGCCGGAGAACACCAGCGAGGAGCGCCGCCAGCTGCTGGCCATGTGGGGCGCGGAGATCATCTCGTCCCCCGCGGCCGGCGGCTCCAACACCGCGGTACGGGTGGCCAAGGAGCTGGCGGCCGAGCATCCGGACTGGGTGATGCTCTACCAGTACGGCAACCCGGACAACGCGGGTGCGCACTACGCCACCACGGGCCCCGAGATCCTCGCCGACCTGCCGTCGGTCACCCACTTCGTCGCGGGCCTGGGCACCACCGGCACGCTGATGGGGGCGGGCCGCTATCTGCGCGAGCACCGTCCGGACATCCAGATCGTCGCCGCCGAGCCGCGCTACGACGACCTGGTGTACGGGCTGCGCAACCTGGACGAGGGCTTCGTGCCGGAGCTGTACGACGAGTCCGTGCTCACCACCCGCTTCTCGGTCGGCTCGGCGGACGCGGTCACCCGCACCCGGGAACTGCTCGCGAAGGAGGGCATCTTCGCGGGTGTGTCCACGGGTGCCGCGCTGCACGCCGCGATCGGGGTGGGCCGTAAGGCGGTACGGGCCGGCCAGAGCGCCGATGTCGTCTTCCTCGTCGCGGACGGCGGCTGGAAGTACCTGTCGACGGGCCTGTACACGGCCGAGTCCGACGAGGCGGCGATCGCCACCGTCCAGGGCCAGCTGTGGGCGTAGGCCGCGCCTGGGGTCACCGCAGCCGCAGCATCCGGCTGACCTGCTCCCAGGTCTCGGCGTCCACCTCGCCGCAGCGGTCGAGGAGCCGGGCGAGACCGGCCTCGGCCAGGGCGTCCGGCTGCAGATAGGCGGGCCCGGCCGGGTCGTCGTCCGGCAGTACGGGCAGCGCCGAGGGCTCGCGCGTCAGCCGGGCGAGCCGGGCGCCGTCCGTGCGTACCGCGAGCACCAGGAAGAGCGGCTCGCTGCCGTCCGGCAGGCTGGTGCGCCAGATCTCACCGGGCCGGGGGAGCGGCGACCTGCCACCGCGCTGCGCGGAGCGGGCCGGCAGGGCTCGGCGGCGGGGGCCCAGCCGGCCCCGGCCGTCGACGAGTGCCGCCACGAAGGCGAGCAGCGCGACGCCGCCGAGGGCGAGCCACCACGAGGTGTTCATCTCCTCCCCAAGCTCCGGCCGGGACACTCCGGCCTGTGCGGGTGTCTGCCGCAACACCGTGCGGCGTTTGCGTCGGGGTCCTCCGGGGAACGACGCTACCCCGGGCTGGTGATTCCGCCCACACCGCCGCCCCATCGAGGAGTCACCCCGACCCGCGCGGCTTACGCTCGGAAGTCCCCTCGTCAACGACATGGGGACTTCTCCCGCAGGCCGTCAACGGAGGTTCCCACTCCATGAAGCTCACCGTCGTCGGCTGTTCCGGGTCGTTTCCGTCCACGGAATCGGCCTGTTCGAGCTATCTCGTCGAAGCCGACGGTTTCCGGTTGCTCCTGGACATGGGCAACGGCGCGCTCGGTGAGCTCCAGCGTCACTGCGGCCTCTACGACCTCGACGTGATCGCGCTCAGCCACCTCCACGCCGACCACTGCATCGACATGTGCGGCTACTTCGTCGCGCGCTACTACCGCCACGAGGGTGGCCGTTGCAGCCCCATCCCGGTCCACGGCCCGCCCGGCACCGAGCAGCGGCTCACCACGGCCTACGCCGACACGCCCTCCGACTCGTCGATGAGCGAGGTCTTCGCCTTCCGCACCCTGACCGCCGGCGGCAGCTTCGAGGCGGGCCCGTTCCGGGTGCGTACGGAGCTGGTCGATCACCCGGTGGAGGCGTACGCGTTCCGGGTCGAGCACAAGGAGAGCGGAGGGGTCCTCACGTATTCGGGTGACACCGGTCCGTGCGCGGAGCTGGAACTGGCCGCGCGCGACGCCGATCTGTTCCTGTGCGAGGCGTCCTTCACGGACGGCAAGGAGCAGATCCCCGGCCTCCATCTGAACGGCAGGGAGGCCGGGGAGGTCGCCGCCAGGGCCGGCGCCGCCCGGCTGGTGCTCACCCATGTACCGCCGTGGACGGACCCGCAGATCAATCTGCGGGACGCCAAAGCGGTGTTCGCCGGGCCGGTGGAGATGGCCCGGCCCGGCGCGGTCTACGAGATCTGAGCGGCGGCGCCGCGACGCCGCCGCTCCGCAGCGCTACTTCGTCAGATCCTCGACCTCTTCGTCCGGCTCCCGCCCCGGGGTCTTGATGTCCAGCCGCACGATCAGGAAGCGGAAGGCCACGTAGTAGACCGCCGCGAAACACAGTCCGACGGGGACGATCATCCAGGGCTTCTCGGCCAGGCTCCAGTTGATGGCGTAGTCGATGAACCCGGCGGAGAAACTGAAGCCGTGGTGCACCCCGAGCATCCAGGTCACCGCCATCGAGACGGCGGTGAGCACCGCGTGCACCACGTACAGCACCGGTGCGATGAACATGAAGGTGAACTCGATCGGTTCGGTGATGCCGGTCACGAACGAGGTCAGCGCCAGCGAGACCATCATGCCCGTCACGGCCTTGCGGCGGTGCGGCCTGGCGCAGTGCGCGATGGCCAGCGCGGCGGCGGGCAGCCCGAACATCATGATCGGGAAGAAGCCGGACATGAACTGGCCGGCGCTCGGGTCGCCCGCGAAGAACCGGGCGATGTCGCCGTGCACGACGTCCCCCGAGGCGTTCTTGAAGTCGCCGAGCTGGAACCAGGCCACAGTGTTGAGGAACTGGTGCATGCCGACGGGGATCAGCGCGCGGTTGATCAGACCGAAGATGCCGGCCCCGGTGGCGCCCAGCCCCGTCATCCACTCGCCGAACGAGGTGATGGCATCCCCGATCGGGCCCCAGATCAGGGTGAAGGCCACGCCGACGAGCAGGCCGACGAAGGCCATGAGGATCGGCACCAGGCGGCGGCCGTTGAAGAAGCCGAGCCAGTCCACCAGCTTGGTGCGGTGGAAGCGCTGCCATACGACGGCCGCGATCAGCCCCATCAGCACGCCGCCCAGCACGCCGGGGTCGTTGTAGACGGCGGGTGTGTCCTCGCCTGCCTTGACCACCGCCTCGTGCACCGGGAACGCCTCCAGGACGTTCTTGTAGACGAGGAAGCCGACGAGCGCGGCGAGCGCCGTGGAGCCGTCGGACTTCTTGGCGAAGCCGATGGCCACACCGATGCAGAACAGCAGCGGCAGGTTGTCGAAGATGGCACCGCCCGCGCCGGCGAACGCGGCGGCGACGTCGTGCCACTTCAGCCCCTCGTCGCCGAAGACGTCGGGCTGGCCGAGCCGGTTGAGGATGCCGGCCGCGGGCAGGACGGCGATGGGCAGCTGCAGACTGCGGCCGACCTTCTGCAGCCCTTGGAACAGTCCGGAGCCCCGCTTCTTCGCGGGAGCAGCGGTGTCCGTGCTCATGGGGGTGTTCCTCCAGGTGAAGCGGGCGCAGCACAGGGAGGGGCAGCCCGCGGTGGTCTACACCACTCTGGTGGTGTAGACCATTAGTAACACGGGTGCCGGACCGACCGGAACGGCCTGTTCCGAGTGATCCGGGTAACGTCCGCCACCCCCTTGCGGGCCGCAGCCGCCCGGCCCCGCACCGGGTGCCGCCCGGCCGCGCGCCGGATGCCCCGCACCGGGTGCCGGGCATCCGGCGCCGGGTGTCGGGCGGCCCGTCCTACCGCGTCACCTCGTCCTCGATCTCCTCGGCGACCTCTTCCGGCTCCCGTCCGGGGGTCTTCAGATCGAACTTGGTGATCACGACGCGGAAGAGCACGTAGTAGACCACCGCGAAACACAGCCCGATCGGGATGATCAGCCATGGTTTGGTGGCCAGGCTCCAGTTGATGACGTAGTCGATCAGCCCCGCGGAGAAGCTGAAGCCGTCGTGGACACCGAGTGCCCATGTCACCGCCATCGAGACACCGGTCAGCAGTACATGGATGACGTACAGCGCCGGGGCGACGAACAGGAACGAGAACTCGATCGGCTCGGTCACCCCCGTGACGAACGAGGTCAGCGCCGTCGAGAGCATCAGGCCGCCGACCACCTTGCGCCGCTCGGGCCGGGCCGCGTGCGTGATGGCCAGCGCGGCGGCGGGCAGCGCGAACATCATGATCGGGAAGAAGCCGGACAGGAACTGCCCCGCGCTCGGGTCGCCGGCCAGGAAGCGGTTGATGTCGCCGTGCACGACCTCGCCGTCCGGCGTCTTGTAGCTGCCGAACTGGAACCACATGAAGGTGTTCAGGAACTGGTGCATGCCGATCGGGATGAGGGCACGGTTGGCCACCCCGAAGATGCCCGAACCCCAGGCGCCCAGGTCCGTCATCCATTTCGAGAAGCTGGTGAGCCCGTCCCCGATCGGCGGCCACACCCACTGGCACACCACCGCGAAGAGCAGCGCGACGAAGGCCATGATGATCGGCACCAGGCGGCGGCCGTTGAAGAAGCCGAGCCAGTCCACCAGCTTCACCCGGTGGAAGCGCTGCCAGAACCACGCCGCCAGCAGGCCGACGACGATGCCGCCGAAGACCCCCGGGTTCTGGAAGGTGGCGGCGCCGGCGGCGGTACTGTCCTTGGCCAGGCAGGTCCCCAGCTCGGCGTCGAAGGTGGTGCCGGACGGGCAGTCGGGGAACTGCTGGAGGATGTTGTAGTAGACGAGGAAGCCCGCGACGGCGGCCAGCGCCGTCGAGCCGTCCGCCTTCTTGGCCATGCCGATGGCCACGCCGACGCAGAAGAGCAGCGGCAGCCCGAGCGCCGAATCCAGCAGGGCGCCGCCCGCACCCTGGAAGACCTTGGCCACATCGGTCCAGCCCAGCCCCTCGTCCCCGAAGATGTCCGGCTGGCCGAGCCGGTTGAGGATGCCGGCGGCGGGAAGCACCGCGATGGGGAGCTGGAGGCTGCGGCCCATCTTCTGCAGGCCCTGGAAGAAGGCGGAGCTCCACTTCCTCCCCGGCCCGGCTGCGGCGTTGGCGCTCACGAGCCTCCTCCTGACGCATACTGGTGTAGACCACTAGCGGCGGCTACGGCAATCGCCGTCGCCGTCACCGTCATCATTCGCCAGACAGTGCACCGGCGCTCGGATAGCTGGGCTGATCGTGGGTTAACGTGACAAAGCACCACGCTGCCCACCGGGCCGGAACACAGGGAGAGGGGCAAGGACATGGCCAGCAAGGCTGAGAAGATCGTCGCCGGACTCGGCGGACTCGACAACATCGAAGAGGTCGAGGGCTGCATCACCCGCCTCCGCACCGAGGTCAACGACGCCTCCCTCGTCGACGAGGCCGCGCTGAAGGCCGCCGGCGCGCACGGCGTCGTCAAGATGGGCTCCGCGATCCAGGTCGTCATCGGCACCGACGCCGACCCCATCGCCGCCGAGATCGAAGACATGATGTAGGGACGCGCCCCGTAAGGGGCGCGGGGAACTGCGCGAGGAAGCACAACGCACCCGCAGCCTGCAACGCACAGCAAGGGGCACCCCCTCATCAGCACTGCGGCAAGCAGAGAGGGAGCCCCCTCTCTCATTCGGCTGAGCCACCCGGCCAGGGATACGCTCGCACGCATGTCACGTATCGACGGCCGTACGGCCGAGGAGTTGCGACCCGTCACCATCGAGCGCGGTTGGAGCAAGCACGCGGAGGGGTCAGTCCTCGTCTCCTTCGGCGACACCCGGGTGCTGTGCACCGCCAGCCTGACCGAGGGTGTGCCGCGCTGGCGCAAGGGCAGCGGGGAGGGGTGGGTCACGGCGGAGTACGCCATGCTGCCGCGCGCCACCAACACCCGCGGGGACCGCGAGTCCGTGCGGGGCCGGATCGGCGGCCGTACCCATGAGATCTCCCGCCTCGTCGGGCGTTCGCTGCGCGCCGTGGTGGACACCAAGGCGATGGGTGAGAACACCATCGTGATCGACTGCGATGTACTGCAGGCCGACGGCGGCACCCGCACCGCGGCGATCACCGGCGCGTACGTCGCGCTGGCCGACGCCGTGGCCTGGGCGCAGGACCGCAAGCTGGTCAAGGCCAAGGCCCAGCCGCTGACCGGCACCGTCTCCGCCGTCAGCGTCGGCATCGTCGACGGCGTGCCGCTGCTCGATCTGCGCTACGAGGAGGACGTCCGCGCCGAGACGGACATGAACGTGGTCTGCACGGGCGACGGCCGGTTCGTCGAGGTGCAGGGCACGGCGGAGGGCGCGCCGTTCGCCCGGGAGGAGCTCGACGGGCTGCTCGATCTCGCGGTCGCGGGCTGCGCGCAGCTCGACGGCCACCAGCGCACGGCGCTGGGACACTGAGGCGAGGACGGGAAACCGCGGAAAGCGGGCATCCGGGGGAACTTTGCTCTCGCTTTACGCGTCTAACCGGGTGCGGGCCGCACGTGTCGAACCGTGCGGCCCGACCAGTCGTTGTCGGAAGGGGAGGGGGACGCGCAGGTGTCACGGAGGAAGACCGTCACCGCGACAGCAGCCGTCGCACTGGTCGTCGCACCCCTGCTGCTGAGCTGTTCGGCGGTGGACAGGGCGCTGGACTGCGCCGGAACGGCCTCGACCATCGCCCGGTCCGTCGACGACCTCCAGCAGGCCGTCTCCGACGCGGGTGAGGACCCGGCCCAGGCGGACAAGGCCCTGGACCGGATCGACAAGAACCTCACCGAGATGGACAAGGAGACGGACGACGGCGATGTCGGCAAGTCCGTCTCGCGGCTGCGCGAGGCGGTCGACAGCGTCCGCTCCGATGTGGAGGCGGGCCGTACGCCGCGCACCCAGCCGGTCGTGGACGCGGCGGACGAGCTGACGAAGGTGTGCACACCCGGCTGAGCGGTCGGCACCGGCCAAGTCGCCGCCCCCTGACCGTCACGCGGTCGCCCGGCGCGATACTTGGTGGCCATGAGCACTCAGCGTCTGATCCTGGCCACCCGCAACGCCCACAAGGTCTCCGAACTGCAGGCGATCCTCGCCGACGCGGGCCTGGAGATGGACCTGGTGGGTGCCGACGCCTATCCGGAGGTGCCGGACGTCAAGGAGACCGGTGTGACGTTCGCGGAGAACGCCCTCCTCAAGGCGCACGCCCTCGCGCAGGCCACCTCGCTGCCCGCCGTCGCGGACGACTCCGGGCTCTGTGTGGACGTACTCGGCGGAGCGCCCGGCATCTTCTCGGCGCGCTGGGCGGGCCGGCACGGGGACGACGCCGCCAACCTGGAGCTGCTGCTGGCCCAGCTCGCCGACATCGACGCCGCGCACCGGGCGGCACACTTCGAATGCGCCGCGGCCCTCGCGCTGCCCGACGGCACCGAACGGGTCGTCAGCGGCCGGCTGCGCGGCACCCTGCGGCACGCCCCCGCCGGCGCGGGCGGCTTCGGCTACGACCCGATTCTGCAGCCGGAGGGCGAGACCAGGACCTGTGCCGAGCTCAGCCCTCAGGAGAAGAACGCCATCAGCCACCGCGGCAAGGCGTTCCGCGCGCTGGTGCCCGCAGTGCGGGAGTTGGTCCGCTGAGGGGTGCCTCTTGTGGTGCGCTGCGGGGTGCGGGCGCTCTGTGGCTGGTCGCTCCCCCAAGTTCTCGGCTTCGCTCGAACCGGGGGACGGGACCCCCATCGCGGCGGAGCCGCACATGGACACAGTCCCGCGCCCCTTCGGGGCGCCCCGCCCGTCACGGTGCGCGAGGGGGGACTCGAACCCCCACGTCCGAAGACACCGGCACCTAAAGCCGTCCCGTCTACCAATTCCGGCACTCGCGCGCGCACGTATCGTACTGCGCCCGGCCGTCCGCCCGCCGGGCCGGGGGCGGACAGACGGCACGGGTCAGAAGGTGGGCTCGTGGGTCTCGGCCCGGGCCAGCGCCCGCGCCTCCTCCTGGGTGCTGACCGAGGGCGGCGAGCCCGCCAGCGGCTGCTGGGCCGTCTCCTTCATGCAGGCCACCGCGATGATGCCGAGCAGTGCCGCCCCCGAGGCGTAGTAGGCCGGAGCCAGTTTGTCGTCGGTGGTGTCCACCAGATAGGTCATCACGCCGGGCGCGGTACCGCCGAAGACGGCGGTCGCCACGTTGTAGCCGATGGAGAGCGAGCCGTAGCGCACATCCGTGGGGAAGAGCGCGGGCAGCGTCGCCGACATCGTGCCCAGCAGACACACCAGACAGGCCCCGAGCACCAGCAGCCCGCACAGCACCGCGACGAAGTTGCCCAGTTGGAAGAGGGCGAAGGCGGGGATGGTCAGTACGAGGAAGCCGACCATGCCCGTCATCAGGACGGGCTTGCGGCCGAACCGGTCGTTGAGGTGCCCCACCCGCTGGATCACCGTGGCCATCGCCACCATCGCGATGATGGCCGCGACCAGCTCCATCGAGTTCTCGTACCCGAGGGCGTCGGTGAGGTAGGCGGGCATGTACGACAGGAGCATGTAGTCGGTGACGTTGTAGGCGGCCACCAGGCCGACGCACAGCAGCAGCGTGCGCCACTGCTGGGTGAAGATCGACCTGAGCTCCTTCTGCGGCACGTTCTCCGACAGCCTCGGCTCGTTCGCCCCCACGGTGCCCGCCTCGGGGGAGTGCGACTGCTGCGCGGCCTGCCTCTGGAAGGCCGGGGTCTCGTCCAGCTTCATCCGCAGATACAGACCGACGACTCCGATCGGCCCACCCACCAGGAAGGGGATGCGCCAGCCCCAGCGCAGCATCGTGTCGTCGCCCAGCGCGGTGTTCAGCACCAGCACCAGTGCGGCCGCGCCGGTGTAGCCGGTGAGGGTGCCCAGCTCCAGGAAGCTGCCGAAGAAGCCGCGGCGCTTGTCGGGCGCGTACTCCGCGATGAAGGTCGCCGCGCCGCCGTACTCGCCGCCGGTGGAGAAGCCCTGCACCAGCCGGCAGACCAGCAGCAGCACCGGCGACATGATCCCGATCGACTCGTAGGAGGGGATCAGGCCGATGCAGAAGGTGCCCGCCGCCATCAGCACCATCGTCAGCGCCAGTACCGTCTTGCGGCCGATGCGGTCGCCGAGCGGACCGAAGAACAGTCCGCCCAGCGGTCGCACCAGGAAGGAGGCGGCGAAGGCGGTGAACGAGGCGAGCAGTTGGGTGCTGCCGCCGGGGAAGAAAACCTTGCCGATGGTGACCGCGAGATAGGCGTAGATCCCGAAGTCGAACCACTCCATGGCATTGCCGACAGCGGCCGCCGCGGTGGCGCGCTTGACTGTCGCCTCGTCCGTCACCGTGATGTCGCTACGGCGGACCTTCGGCGTCCGCCTGCGTCTGACCGCACGGAAAAGGTGCCGGTGCCGCTTGAGGGCAGCCGGGTCCCGGGGCTGATCCTCGTGCTTCATCCCTCATGGGTACCACCGGCTTCACCTCGGCATTCCCACCGCTGTCAAGGGCCCCGCAGGATCACTCCGAAGCCAGCCCCATGTCCTTGATCAGCTTGGCCACGTGCCCGGTGGCCTTCACGTTGTACAGCGCCCGTTCGACCTTGCCCTCCTCGTCCACGACGACCGTGGAGCGGATGACGCCGGTGACGGTCTTGCCGTACAGCTTCTTCTCGCCGAAGGCGCCGTAGGCCTCCATCGTCTCCTTGCCCGGGTCACCGACGAGGGTGACCATCAGCGACTCCTTCTCACGGAACTTCGCCAACTTCTCCGGCTTGTCGGGGGAGACGCCGATGACGTCGTAGCCCTGGTCGGCCAGCAGCTCCAGATTGTCCGTGAAGTCGCAGGCCTGCTTGGTGCAGCCGGGGGTCAGCGCCGCCGGGTAGAAGTAGACGATGACCTTCCGGCCCCGGTGGCCGGAGAGCGAGACGTCGTTGCCGTCCGCGTCGGGCAGCGTGAAGTCCGGGGCGACGTCGCCGGGCTCCAGTCGTGGGCTCATCGGGGCTCCTCACTCCAGTGCGTTTCCTCGGGTGGCCGCCGCGGTACCCACCGGTAGTGCTGTACTTGTCCGTAGTGGACTCATCCGCGGTCGACTTGTCCGCAGCGGCGGGGCCAGCCCTGCCCGAGCGTATCCAAAGGCCGCCGATCGGGGATGCCACGGGGCGGCGGCACCGGCTAGCTGACAGGATGGCCGCTGACACACGGTAGGACGCAGGACTGACAGCGACGGAGGCAGCTCGGTGCCGGAAGCCAGGACCCCCGCGGACATCGAGGCGGACATCATCCGCAGGCGGCAGGATCTCGCCGCCGCGCTGGACGAGATCGCCGTACGCGTGCATCCGAAGACCATCATCGGTGACGCCAAGGCGCGGGCGGCCGCCGCGGTGGACCGCACCGCGGGGCGGGCGTACGTCGTGGCCAACCGTACGGTCACCGATGTGCGGGCCCAGTTCGTCAGCGAGGACGGTGCCCCCCGGCTGGACCGGGTCGTGCCCGCCGCCGTGCTGGCCGTCGCCCTGGTGGGCGGTGCCCTCGCCCTCTCCTCCCGGCGCAAGCCCGCCGGCCGTGGCCGGGCTCGCCGCCGTCACCACTGAGGCGCTGAGATACGGTCTTCCGGTGAGCCCAAGGACCCCTGCTTCCACACACGATGACAAGCTGCCGATCCGCATGCTGCACGACCGCGTGCTCGTACGGACCGATACCAGCGAAGGAGAGCGCCGCTCCTCCGGCGGCATCGTGATCCCCGCGACGGCGGCCGTAGGACGCAAGCTCGACTGGGCGGAGGTCGTCGCCGTCGGCCAGAACGTACGAACGGTCGAGCCCGGGGACCGGGTGCTGTACGACCCGGAGGACCGGGCCGAGGTCGAGGTGCGGGGGGTCGCCTACGTCCTGATGCGCGAACGGGACCTGCACGCGGTCGCCGCCGAACGCCTCCAGGACACCGCCGACTCCACGGGTCTGTACCTGTAGCGTCGGCAGCGCCGCTGCCTTGGCGGCGGCCCCCCCGCGGCGAGTGATCCGCTCCGCCCCTGACGGAAGAAGGGCGCCCCCTCAGCTCCACGGAGGGGGCGCCCTTCCGTATTCACCGGCGCGTGCTCACCAGCGGCGGACGCCGGGCGCTCCGCCGTTCCAGGCGCTGCCCGGGTCTCCCTCGGTATCCCCGCCCGGGGCTCCGTTTCCGCCGATGCCGCCGGGGTCGCCGCCGCCGGGGTCACCGGGGCCGCCTCCGTCCACCCCGCCGATCGCCGGGTCGCTCGGCGGCGGGCTGCTGGGCGGCTGGGTGGACGGGGGAGGCGACGAGGGACCCTCGGTCGGCTCCTCGGGCCGGGTCGGCTTGTCGCTCGGCTCGTCCGACGGCGCATCGGAGCTCGGATCGGAGCTGGACGGCGGCTGGGTGCCGGGCACGTTCCCGTTGCCCGCCGTCTCCAGGTCGAAGTCCTTGACCGGGCGGCCCTCCAGCGCCTTCTTCGTGTAGGCGCCCCAGATCTCCGCCGGGTAGCCGCCGCCGTTGACGCGCGGCTGGCCACCGGCCCCGTACAGCGGCTCCTGGACGGCCGTCTTGGGGTTCTGGCCCATCACGCCGATGACGGTGGCCAGGTCCGGGGTGTAGCCCGCGAACCAGGCCGCCTTGTCCTCCTCGGCGGTACCGGTCTTACCGGCGGCCGGGCGGCCGGCGGACTGCGCCGCCGTTCCGGTACCGCCCTGGACGACGCTGCGCATCGTGGCCGTCGTGGAGTCGGCGGCGGCCCGGGGGACGGCCTGCTTGGGGTCGTGGTCGGGCAGGTTGACGACCTCGCCGCCCCGGGTGGCCTTCTGCACCATGCTGTAGTGGCCGTGCTTGCCGTGGTTGGCGAGCGTCGCGTACGCCTCGGCCATGTCCAGCGGCGAGGCCGTGGTGACGCCCAGCGCGATGGAGCCGTTCGGGGCCAGGTTGGGCACGTTCTTGGAGATGCCCAGGTCGACGGCGGTCTCCACGACCTTCTTGGGGCCGACGTCGATGCCCATCTGGGCGAAGACGCTGTTGACCGACTTGTCCATGGCGGTCGAGACGGGGATCTTCCCGTAGGAGCGCTGGTCCTCGTTCTCGGGCGCGTAGCCGGTGCCCTGGCCGTTGCTCACCACTTCGCGCTTGTTGGTGCCGTCGTAGATGGTGTTCGCGCGGATGGGCCGGCCGTCCTGGGTGGTGGACTTGTGCTGGATGGCCGCGGTGAACAGGAACGGCTTGAAGGTGGAGCCGACCTGGTAGTCCCGGCGGGTCGCGTTGTTCGTGTACTGCTTGGTGAAGCCGATCCCGCCGTACATCGCGACGACCTTGCCGGTCTTCGGGTCCACCGAGGCACCGCCGGCGCGGACGTACCTGTCGACCTTGCGGTTCTTCTTGTCCAGCTTCGACATCAGCTTGTCGTCGACCGCGTCGCGCATGGCCTTCTGCTTCTTCGGCTGGAAGGTCGTGGTGATCCGGAAGCCGCCGGCCGCCAGCCGCTGCTCATCGATGATGTTGTTGTTGATGAGGTAGTTCTTGACCGCCCAGACCAGGTACCCGCGCTCCCCGGACATGTTCCGCGGCGGCTTGACCGGGTCCGGTTCGGGGAACTTCATCTTCGCCCGCTCGCCCTTGCTCAGCCAGCCCTCCTCGACCATGCCGTCCAGGACGTAGTTCCAGCGGGCGACGGCGCGGTCCTTGTTCTCCGGGTGGGCGCGGGTGTCGTAGGCGTTGGGCGAGTTGACCAGCGCGGCCAGATACGCGCCCTCGGCCGTGGTCAGCTCGCTGACGTCCTTGCCGTAGTAGGCGTGCGCCGCCGACTGGATGCCGTAGGCGTTGCGGCCGAAGTAACTGGTGTTGAGGTAGCCCTGCAGGATGTCGTTCTTGCTGACCTCGTTGTCCAGCTTCAGCGCGATGAAGAACTCCTTGGCCTTACGGGTGACCGTCTGGTCCTGGCTCAGGTAGTAGTTCTTCACGTACTGCTGGGTGATCGTCGAGCCGGACTGGCGCTCCCCACCGGTGATCATGTTCCAGCCGGCGCGGGCCATCGCCTGCGGGTCGACCGCGGACTCGTTGTAGAAGTCGCGGTCCTCGGCGGCCAGCACCGCGTGCTGGGCCTTCTTCGGCACCTGACCGAGTGTGATGTTCTCGCGGTTGATCTCGCCGTCCCGGGCGATCTGGGTGCCGTCCGCGTACAGGAAGACATTGGTCTGCGCCGCCGCGGCCTTGTTCGGAGCCGGGATGCTCACCAGCAGATATCCGGCGACCAGCGCGCCCGACACCAGCAGGACGATCAGCAGCACGCCGCCCAGCACCATCCGCCAGGTGGGCAGCAGCCGGCGCCAGCCGGTGCGGCGGCGCTTCTGCTTCTTCTCCAGCTTCGCTGCCTTCTTCGCTGCCTTCTTGGCTTCCTTGGCGCTCATGCCGTTGTCCGCGGCGGAGGTGTTCTCCATGAGGCTGCCGCTCTCCTCGGGTGGGGTGCTGTCCCCGCCCGGTCCGTGCCCCACGGGCATGGCGGCCGTCGGGTCCGCACCGGCCGGTGGCGGCGGTACGGGCGGGGTGGGCGCCGCCGGCGAAGCGGACTGCTGGGACGAAGCAGGCGGCTCGCTCGGCGCGGGCTTGTCCGGTGCTGCGGGCTGCTCGCTCGGCGCCGGCTCCTCGCTCCCGCCCGGGGCGGGCTGCTCGGGCCGGTCGGACCGCGCGGGCTGCTGGGGTGCGGATATCGGCCCCTCGCCCCGGTCGGTGGGCTGCTGCTCGCTCCCGCCGTCGTCCTTCGGCGGGACGTCCTGGCCGGCGGGTCCCTTCCCGGCCCCGTCCGCGGCACTGCTTCCGGGCTGCTTCGTGCTGCTGTCCGGGGCCCCCGCGCTCTTCCCCGCGGCCCCGGCGGGCTTCTCCTGGGGGGTCTGCTCTGGCGGGCCGTCCGACTCCGGCTCCCGGCCTTCGGCGTCGCTGTTCGGCTCGTCACTCATGTCTGCAGGGACTCCTCGTCCAATGGCGGGCGATGCTGGTACGCCCCGTAGAACACTGTCGCACCCTCCGCACCGGAGAACGCCCTCGGGGCCGTAGCCCGGCCCGGTGGATATTCGATGGTCGTCCACCCGGCCCGTGAGCTAGGCTCCCTGGCTTCGCTCGCGCACGGTGCTCGCACGGAAGTGCTATGGGAAAGACGGTGAAGGAGCTCGAAAGGATGCATCTGCTCCGTCTCAATTTCGCCTTAGCCCTCAGCGGCTTCCGGCGCTACGCCACCTACCGCGTCGCCACGGCGGCCGGCGTCTTCACCAACACCGTCTTCGGCTTCATTCTCGCCTATACCTTCATCGCCCTGTGGCACGAGCGCCCCCACCTGGGCGGTTACGACCAGAGCCAGGCGCTGACCTTCGTCTGGATCGGTCAGGCGATGCTGGCGGGCGCGGCGCTGATGGGCGGCGGTTTCCAGGACGAGTTCCACGAGCGGATCAGGAACGGTGACGTCGCCATCGACCTGTACCGGCCGGTCGACCTCCAGCTGTGGTGGCTCGCCTCCGACCTGGGGCGGGCCGCCTTCCAGCTGCTGGGCCGGGGTGTGGCGCCGCTGGCCGTCGGGGCGCTCGCCTTCGACCTGGCGCTGCCCTCCTCCCCGTGGGTGTGGCTGCGGTTCCTGCTCGCCGTCCTGCTGGCCGTCGTGGTCAGCTTCGCGCTGCGCTACCTGTTCGCGCTGTGCGGCTTCTGGCTGCTGGACGCGACCGGACTGAACGCCCTGTCCACGCTGCTGAGCCTCTTCTTCTCCGGGATGCTGCTGCCGCTGACCGTCTTCCCCGGTGCCTTCGGCGAGGTGGCGCGCCTGCTGCCGTGGTCGGCCACGCTGCAGGTGCCCGCCGACGTACTGCTGGGCACCCACCCGGGCGGATCGGCGGCCGGGCTCGCCTTCCAGACGGGATGGGCGCTGGTGCTGCTGGCCGCGGGGCGCGCGCTGCAGACCGCCGCGACCCGCAAGGTGGTGGTCCAGGGTGGCTGACGGAACGCCGCGGCTCCGGGCGGTGCTGGGTGATGCGGTCTGGGGGGTACGGGTCTACGGCTTCATCGTGGCGATGTGGGTGCGCTCGACGATGGCCTACCGGGCCTCGTTCGCGATGATGCTGGCGGCGAACTTCGCGACGACCTTCCTGGACTTCGCCGCCATCATGATCATGTTCTCGCAGGTCGACGCGCTGGGCGGCTTCACGCTGCCCGAGGTCGCCTTCCTCTACGGCACCTCCTGTGTCGCCTTCGGCCTGTCCGACCTGCTGCTGGGCACGGCGGAACGCGTCGGCCGCCGGGTGCGCGACGGCACGATGGACGTCCTGCTGACCCGCCCTGTCCCCGTCCTCAGCCAACTCGCCGCCGACCGGTTCGCGCTGCGCAGGCTGGGCCGGATCACCCAGGGCTCGCTGGTGCTGGGCTGGGCCGTACTCCGGCTGGACCTGGACTGGACGCCGGGCAGGGTGGCGCTGCTCGTCTCCATGGTGCTGAGCGGCGCCGCCATCTTCGGCTGTGTGTTCGTCCTCGGCGGTGCCTTCCAGTTCTGGGCGCAGGACGCCTCGGAGGTGCAGAACGCCTTCACCTACGGCGGTACGACGCTGCTCCAGTACCCACCCACCGTCTTCGGCAAGGAACTGGTGCGCGGTGTGACGTTCGTGGTGCCGCTGGCCTTCGTCAACTGGCTGCCGGCGCTGCGTCTGCTGGGCCGGGACGATCCGCTCGGGCTGCCGGGCGGCTTCGACTTCGCCTCCCCCGCCGTCGCGCTGCTGTGCTGCGCGGTGACGGGCCTGGTGTGGCGGGCGGGGCTGCGCGCGTACAGCAGCACAGGAAGCTGACGGAAGGAAGTGGGAGCTGTGAGCGACGGGGACGGCGAGTTCATCGATGTCCGGGAGCTGACCAAGACGTTCACGGTGCGCCGCAGAACCGGCCTGCTGCGCCGTACGGCCACTCAGGTGCACGCTGTCGACGGGATCTCCTTCGCGCTCCGGCGCGGGGAGATGGTGGGCTTCATCGGGCCCAACGGGGCCGGCAAGTCGACCACCATCAAGATGCTCACCGGCATCCTCACCCCGACCGATGGAAGCCTGCGGGTGGCCGGGGTCGACCCTTCCCCAAGCTCTCGGCTCCGCTCGAGCAGGGGAGGCCCCTATCAGGAGCGCACCCGGCTGGTGCGGCGGATCGGCGTGGTCTTCGGGCAGCGCACCACCCTGTGGTGGGACCTGCCGCTGCGGGACTCCTACGGACTGGTCCGCCGTATGTACCGCATCCCGCGGGCCCGCTACGAGGAGAACCTGGCGCGCTGCGTGGAGCTGCTGGAGCTGGGCGACCTGCTGGATGTGCCGGTACGGCAGCTCTCCCTGGGGCAGCGGATGCGCGGCGACATCACCGCCGCGCTGCTGCACGATCCCGATGTGCTCTACCTGGACGAGCCCACCATCGGCCTGGATGTGGTCAGCAAGGCCCGGGTGCGCCGGTTCCTGGTCGCCCTCAACGCCGAACTGGGCACCACCGTGCTGCTGACCACTCATGATCTGAGCGACATCGAACACCTGTGCAAGAGGGTCGTGGTCATCGACCACGGCCGCCTCATGTACGACGGCCTCCTCTCCGGCCTGCACGAGGTGGGCCGCGGTGAGCGCACCCTCGTGGTCGACCTGGAACGGGAGCTGCCCCCCATCGAGGACATTCCCGGCGCCCGCACGGTGCGCACCGAGGGGCCCCGCCAATGGCTGGCCTTCCCCGCCTCCGCCAGCGCCGCGCCCCTGGTCTCCCAACTGGCGGCCGACTACCCGCTGGTGGATCTGTCCCTCCGCGAGCCGGCCATCGAGGACGTCATCGCCCGGATGTACGCGGGCTGAGGACCCGGCGCGACGCAGCCGCCGGGCCCGTCCTCACAGCTTCGCCGGGCGCGCGCCCTTCAACGTCTTCAGATCCAGGGCCTGGGCCATGGCCTGGTACCCGTTGTCGCTCGGGTGCAGGTGGTCGCCCGAGTCGTAGGCCGCGCGCAGCCGCTCCGGGTGCGCGGGGTCCCGCAGGGCGGCGTCGAAGTCGACGACGTCGTCGTACACCTTCCCCTTGCGGATCTCGGCGTTGACGGCCTGCCGCACGGCCTCCATCCGAGGGGTGTAGCCGCGGTGGCCGCCGAACGGGGTGAGGGTGCCGCCGACGACGCGCAGGCCCCGCGCGTGCGCCTGGCGCACCAGGTCCCGCAGACCGTTGACGATCCGCTGCGGATCGCGCTGGCGGGGCGGCTTGATGATGTCGTTGAGGCCCATCTCCACGACGACGACCTTCACACCGGTGCGGGAGAGCACGTCGCGGTTCATCCGCGACAGCGCGCTCGGCCCGTTGTTGGGCGAGAACTTGCTGCCGTCGACCAGGACCCGGTTACCGCTGATGCCCGAGTTGAGAACGCTCAGCCGGGGCGCGTCGCGCTCGGTGCGCAGCCGCTCGGCGAGGAAGTCGGTCCAGCGCCGGTTGGCGCCGGGGCTGGAGGTGATGCCGTCCGTGATCGAGTCACCCAGCACCGCCACGGCGCCCTCGGTCTCGGAGCTCCACACGTCCACACCGGTGAGATAGCGCCAGTACGGGCTCTGCTGGTCGAAGGCGGTGCCCGAGGTGTCCTCGGCGCGGTCGCCCGCGGCCACATAGCTGGTCTGCCGGGCGTACGGGTGGTAGGTGACAGGCCCCGAGGGGGTGGGCGAGTAGGTGGTGACCAGCAGGTCGGCGGCGGGCGGCACGTTCAGCCGCACCGCGTCGCTGGTGACCTCGCCCCCGGCCGGGATGGTGACCGAGGACTTGTTGCCGAAGGTGAGGCGGCGCATGCTGCCGGCCGCGGCCGTGGGGTTGCTCGGGGCCGCGGCGAGGGCGACGCTCGCGTGGGTGATGGTCAGCGGGCGGTTGCCGAACAGATTGGACAGCTGGACACGGGCCTGGGTGCCGCCCACCGAGGTGTGCACGACGTTCCGTATCGACATGTTCGCGAAGCCGTCCCGCGAGCGCGGTTCGGCCGCCGCGGGCGCCGCGGCCCAGGTGCCGACCCAGTTGCCCGAGGAGGCGGGCGCGGCCGAGTTGCGTGCCTGGGGTGAATTCTCGTCCAGCCCGTCGCCGTTGTTGCCCGCTCCGATGAATATCGCGGTCGAGACGAGGACCACGATCGCCGCCAGCCCGGCGAGCAGGGCATAGCCCATGTTCCTGGTCACGCGCGATGGTTCTCCTCGGGCTGCACGGAGCCCGCCGACTCCGGATGGTCTGCGGTGCCATGATCCCACGATCGGGGCACGGCGCCCGCTCGGGGGCCGTACGCCGGACGGGCAGTCGGTGGGCTTTCCCCCGGCACCTGGTCCTTGCTGATGTCGTTTCACTACCGCCGCTCACACAGACGCGGAACAGGCTTGCTCCGTTCCCTCCGATGTCCGGCAAGGGAGAATGTCCCTCCCCGGGCTCGAGGGCGGTTCGGGGCGGAAGGGGTACCCCGAAGCTCCGGAGCGTCCGCCGGTGTCGGGGGCGTGGCCAGGGGCGATGCAGGGGGAGAGTGGATCGGATGGAACCGACGACTCGGGGCGAGCGGACCGAGGGTGAGGATGCCCACGTGAGAGCGATCACACGCGGCCGTGCCGCATCCCGGCAACTCCCCGGAGCCGGGGACGAGGCGCTACGCCACTCGGGTGCCGCCGGGGCTTCGGGTGCCGCCGGGGCTTCGGCCCCTTCAGGTGGTCCGGGCGGTCCCGACGGCCCGGGTGGTCCCGACGGCCCGGGTGGTCCGGGCGGCCGGGGTGGTTCCGGGGGCGCCGGTGGTGCCGGAGGGCCGCGGGGGCCGGGCGGCGTCGGCGGCTTCACCCCCGCGGACGAGGAGCGGCGGCGCGGCGTACGGCGGATGAAGACCATCGCCACCGGGGCGCTGCTGCTGATGGCCACCGTCTTCGTGCTGGCCAAGTGGGCGGGGCACGCGGGTGCGGGCTCCTGGACCGGTTACGTCGCGGCTGCCGCCGAGGCCGGGATGGTGGGCGCGCTCGCCGACTGGTTCGCGGTCACGGCGCTGTTCCGGCATCCGATGGGACTGCCGATCCCGCACACCGCGATCATTCCGACCAAGAAGGACCAACTCGGGCAGAGCCTCGGCGATTTCGTCGGGGAGAACTTCCTCTCCGCCGCTGTCGTCCGCGACCGGCTGCGTGCCGTCGGCATCAGCAGCAGGCTCGGCGCCTGGCTGGCACAGCCGGAGAACGCCGACCGGGTGACGGCCGAACTGTCCACCGCGCTGCGCGGGACGCTGACGGTGCTGCGGGACTCCGACGTCCAGGCCGTCGTCAGCGAGGCCATCACCCGCCGGGCCACCGCCAAGGAGGTGGCGCCGGGGCTCGGCACGATGCTGGAGAAGATCGTCGCGGACGGCGGTCACCGCCGGGTGGTCGATCTGGTGTGCACCCGGGCCGCCGAGTGGCTGCGCGAGCACGGCGACTCGGTCATGGGCGCGGTCACGGGGGGCGCGCCGGGCTGGACTCCGAAGTTCGTCGACCGGAAGGTCGGTGAACGCGTCTACCGCGAACTGCTGCGCTTCGTCACCGAGATGCGGGACATGCCCGATCACCCCGCGCGCGGCGCCGTGGACCGCTTTCTGACCGACTTCGCCGCCGACCTGCAAAGCGACCCGGACACCCGCGCCCGGGTGGAGCGGCTGAAGAACGAGACGCTGGCCCGCGGCGAGGTGCAGGACCTGATCGCCTCGGTGTGGGGCGCCGTGCGGGCCATGCTGGTGGCCGCCGCCGAGGACGAGCGCAGCGAACTGCGGGTCCGGGCCCGGGCCGCGCTGCTGTCGCTGGGCAACCGGCTGGCCGCCGACGGGCGGCTGCGGTCGAAGGTGGACGGCTGGATCGAGGGCGCCGCCGTACATCTGGTGACCACCTACCGGGAGGAGATCACCTCGCTGATCTCGGAGACGGTCGCCGGCTGGGACGCCGAGCACACCTCGAAGAAGATCGAGGCCCATATCGGCCGGGATCTGCAGTTCATCCGGATCAACGGTACGGTCGTCGGCTCGCTGGCCGGGCTGGCCATCTACACGGTGGCCCGGCTGTTCGGGGTGTAGATCCGCGTGGGCCAGTGTTTCCGTGACACGGAAGCTACGGTCCAGTACGTGAACTCTCTCTTGTGGTTCTGAACGCCCTCTTGGAGGATCAGCTGATTCGCCTGGGAGGGAGAGCGACGTGAAACTGCTCCGCGTCGGACCTGCGGGAGCCGAGCGCCCCGCGCTGCTGGACGAGGACAACACCCTGCGCGACCTGTCGGGGATCGTTGCGGACATCGACCCCGGCCTGCTCGCGGACCCCGCCGCGCTCGACAGGGTGCGTGCGGCGGCCGCCGCCGGGAGACTGCCCGGGATGGCGGCGGCGGCCGAGCCGGAAGGAGCGCGGATCGGGCCGCCGCTGGCCCGGATCGGAAAGATCGTGTGCATCGGGCTGAACTTCCACGACCACGCCCGGGAGACCGGGGCAGCGGTGCCCGAGGAGCCCATCGTCTTCATGAAGGCGCCCGACACCGTCGTCGGCCCCCACGACACGGTGCTGATCCCGCGCGGCAGCGAGAAGACCGACTGGGAGGTCGAACTGGCCGTCGTCATCGGCCGCACCGCCCGCTGTCTGGACTCCCACGAGGAGGCACTCGCCCACGTCGCCGGGTACACCGTCGGCAACGACGTGTCCGAGCGGGCCTTCCAGATCGAGCGCGGCGGCCAGTGGGACAAGGGCAAGAACTGCGAGACCTTCAACCCGCTGGGCCCGTGGCTGGTGACGGCCGACGAGGTGCCCGACCCACAGGCGCTGGAGATGCGCCTGTGGGTCAACGGGCAACTGCGGCAGGACGGCAGCACGGCGGACCAGATCTTCTCCGTCGCCGAAGTGGTGCGCTACCTCAGCCACTTCATGACGCTGTATCCGGGCGACGTGGTCTCCACCGGCACCCCGGCCGGTGTCGCCATGGGTATGGCCGAGCCCAAGCCGTACCTTCGCGCCGGCGACGTCGTGGAACTGGAGATCGAGGGGCTCGGCCGCCAACGCCAGGTCATGAAGTCGGCGTAACGACTGCGCAGCGTCAGGCGCCGTGCGTGAAAGAGCGGGCCGCCTCCAGCACCTGGAGGGTGGCCGCCGCCTCATGGGCGGTGACCGGCGGCGGGGTGCCGTCGTGCAGGGCGGCGGCGATCGCGTCGTAGAACGCGGGGTAGTCGCCGTCCAGCGTGGGCACCTCACGCAGCTCGTCGGGGGCGTCCTGGGCGCCGAGCGTGCCCCACGCGCCCTGGGGCTCCACACCCCAGGGCGCCCCCTCGGCGGGGCGCGCGCCCGCGCGCAGCGCGTTCTCCTGCGGGTCGAGGCCGTACTTCACATACGCGGCCCTGCTGCCCAGCACCCTGAAGCGCGGGCCGAGCTGGGCGGCGGTGGCGCTCATCCACAGATGGGAGCGGACGCCGGTCTCGTGGGTGATGGCGATGAAGGTGTCGTCGTCCGCCTCGGCACCCGCGCGCCGTACATCCGACTCCGCGTAGACGGAGGCGGCCGGGCCGAAGAGGGTCAGCGCCTGGTCGACCAGATGGCTGCCCAGGTCGTAGAGGAGTCCGCCCACCTCTTCGGGGTCGCCCGACTCGCGCCAGCCGCCCTTGAGCCGGGGCCGCCAGCGCTCGAAGCGCGACTCGAAGCGGAACACCTCGCCCAGCGCGTCCTGGCCCAGCAGCGAGCGCAGGGTGAGGAAGTCGTTGTCCCAGCGGCGGTTCTGGAACGGCGCCAGCAGCAGGCCCCGCGACTCGGCCTTCGCCGCCAGCTCGCGGGCCTGCTCGGCGGTGGGCGCCAGCGGCTTGTCGACCACGACCGGCAGCCCCGCGTCCAGTGCGCGGTGCGCGAGGGGCACGTGGGTGCGGTTGGGGGTGGCGATCACCACCAGGTCGAACCTGTCCGCGTCCGCGAACAGCTCGTCCGCCGACGCGACCGTCCGCACCTCGCCGTCCGGGCCGCCTGCCGCCCGTGCCTGCTTCCGGCGCTCCGGGTCGGAGGTGACCACGGTGTCCAGCGCGAGCCCCGGTGTGGTGGCGATCAGCGGGGCGTGAAAGACCGATCCGGCCAGGCCGAAGCCGAGCAGCCCGACGCGGAGCGGCGTGACGGTGGTGTCCATGCGGTTCATGCCCCCACCCTTGCAAAGCCTTCCGGCGGGAGCACGCACCGCACCCGCCTCCGTACCCCGGCCCCGGGTACTCGACGGCGTACGCCCCGGGTACTCGACGGCGTACGCCTCGGCTGACCGGCACCGGTCGCTGCCGTTACGCTGAGCGCGGCGGCCGGTTCGTGCTCGGCTCACGCGCGCACGTCCCCGCCGGCCGGACCACCACGACCTGGCAGGAGTCCATCCGTGGCAGAGCGCAAGCCCATCGAGTCCTGGCTCACCGACATGGACGGTGTGCTGATGCACGAGGGGATCCCCGTCCCCGGCGCCGACTCGTTCATCAAGCGGCTCAAGGAGTCGGGGCGGCCGTTCCTGGTGCTCACCAACAACTCGATGTACACCCCCCGGGACCTGCACGCCCGGCTGTCCCGTATCGGACTGAGCGTGCCGACGGAGAACATCTGGACCTCCGCGCTGGCCACCGCGCAGTTCCTGGACGACCAGCGCCCCGGCGGCACCGCCTACGTCATCGGGGAGGCCGGGCTGACGACGGCCCTGCACGACATCGGGTACGTCCTGTCCGACGCCGACCCCGACTACGTGGTCCTCGGTGAGACCCGCACCTACAGCTTCGAGGCGCTGACCCGGGCCATCCGGCTGATCAACGACGGTGCCCGCTTCATCGCCACCAACCCCGACGAGACCGGACCCTCGGCCGAGGGCGCGCTGCCCGCCACCGGCTCGGTCGCCGCCCTCATCACCAAGGCCACGGGCCAGCACCCCTACTTCGTCGGCAAGCCCAACCCGCTGATGATGCGCGCCGGGCTGAACGCGATCGGCGCGCACTCCGAGACCAGCGCGATGATCGGTGACCGGATGGACACCGATGTGCGCGCGGGTATGGAAGCCGGACTGGAGACCTTCCTGGTGCTGACGGGTCTGACCCGGCCCGACGAGGTCGAGCGGTACCCCTACCGCCCCTCCAGCGTCGTCGATTCGATCGCGGACCTCGTCGACCGGGTCTGAGGACGACTTCCTTGCCCTGCAGGGGCCGCCGTGCGGAGTAGAGGGCCGTGCTCTGCGGATGCGGAGCGGCACCCCCGGGCGGAGCGTCTATGGCATCGGACCGATGCCCCGGAGGTCTCCGCCATGCCGCACGTCCCCGCACCCGCGACGCCGGTCCGCAGCGGGGCGGGCCGTTGGCGGCCGGCCGTCGGGGCGGGGTGGGTCCTGCTGATGGTGGTGGTGTGGCTGTGCGCTCCGGACTCCGGCGCGTCCGGTGCGGCCGGGGGCGGCCCGCTGCTGGGGGACGTCTCCCGGGCCGGCGGCCTCGCCGCGGAGGGCTCCGCCACGAAGCGTCCCGCTGCGGGGGCCGCCGCCCCCGCAGCGGCAGCCGGCCGGGGTCAGGCAGTGGGAGCGGCGGACTGCTCGCGGGGGGCGGACCGCTGCCGGCGCAGGGACGGGGCCGCGAAGACGGCACCCAGTACGCCCCACAGGACCACCTGTCCGCCCAGCGAGAGCATCCGGAAGTCCCACAGCAAGGTGGCGGGCACCGGGACCGTGTCCGGGTTGTCCGGCAGCAGGAAGAGCGCGGCCAAGGTGGCGACAACGGCTGCCGCGGCGCCCGACTGACGCACGGGCAGCCCGTGCCCGGCCTGCCCGAGCCGCTGGTGGACCTGGTGTGCCAGCACCGTTCCGAGTACGCCGATGACCAGCGCGGCCAGCCACAGGCCCTGCCGCTCGGTGACGGTGCCACCGTCGCCGACCCCCGGCGGGTTGGCGGGGTAGCGCAGCGCCGGAAGCAGGGACAGCGCGAGGAACCCGGCGCCGGCCAGGCCCATGGAGCGCTGCCAGCCGCGGCCGTCGTCCCGGGGCGCCGAGCGGTTGGGGGCACCTCCCGGCCGAAGGCTGGGGGACGACACGTGGGCGAGCGTGAAGAACACGCCGATCGCCAGACCGGCCACCACGGCGGTGACCACCAGTCCGAGGTGCTGGGTGCCCCGGCTGAAGAGCTCCTCGGCCTCGGCGGCATGGCTGTGCCCCGAGTGGGAGGCGCCCGCGTGCGCGGTGGCGGCTTCGGCTGCCGAGCGTTTCTCCTCCAGCCGGATGGCCCGGTCCATCAAGGGCTCGGCCAGCAGCAGTGAGAACAGCCCGGACGCCAGCCCCGCGATCCCGCCGGCCGCGAGGCCGCGGCCGAGCAGGGGCAGCAGGGGATAGGGAGTTGGTTGTGCGGAGACGGACATGACGAGCGACCCCCGATCGGTCAGTGGCAGGGGGCGCCGAACAGATGACGGCCGTCGTGCGAGAACTCGTGCAGATAGGAGCCGGTTGCCGAGACGAGGTTGCCGTTGTCGACGAAGACGGCGTACAGGGCGATCAGCGCGACGATCGCGGCGGCGGCGACGATGAGCCAGTCGCGGGCCCTGACGGTCGCCGGGTGTGCGGCGGCGCTCTCGGGTGCGACGGTCGTGCCGAGGGTGTGCTGGGACATCCGCGTGCCTCCTCCTGGGGTTTCCACGCCCCATCGGTGGAGAAGCGACAGATCAGTTCCTGACTTCCGCGGCCGCCGGGGCGGTTGCGGACACAGTGGCGGGACCGTCCCGGAGTCGCACCGGGTTCCTGAGCACTGTCGCCTCGATATGAAAGTGTGCCGTTCCGGAGGCTCCCAGCCTGTCATGACCACTGTCAACAAGGTCCCCGTCACACTCCCCGTCGCACCGGGTGCGGAACTCGGCCGTGCGAACCGGGCGTTGTGACACGATGGGGCGACGTTGTGGCCCGTCAGCGGTCCGGTCGGCGGCCGGCCGACGGTTCGGTCGATGGCCGGAGTACAGCCGAGGGGGAGTGGATGTACGGCAGCGCCAGTAGCGGCGCCCGGCGCCCGCGTACCGCGCGCGCGATATGCGCCCGCGCCCGGGGCGTCGCCGGGAGCGCGGTGGCGGGAGCCCTGTTGCTGGCCGGCTGCTCGTCGGGTGGCGGCGCGGACGACGGTGACCCGCAGGCGGGTCCCACCGTGCGGCAGCGCCCCGAGTCCGTGGCCCCGTACTGGGTCGACCCCGCGGGGAACGCCGCACGGCAGGCGCGTGCCTACGCCGAGGACGGCAAGTCGGCGCGGGCCGCACAGCTGAAGAAGATCGCCGAGCAGCCGGTGGCCGAGTGGATCGACTCGGCCGACCCCCGCGGCCACACCGCCCGCGTCACCAAGGCCGCGGCCGCCGCGGACCGGGGCGCGCTGCTCGTCCTCTACAACGTGCCGCAGCGGGACTGCGGGCAGTACAGCAAGGGCGGCGCGAAGGACGCGGCGGCCTACCGCGCTTGGCTGGACGGCGTCGTGGCAGGCATCGGGAAGCGCACCGCCACGGTGATCGTGGAGCCGGACGCACTGGCCCACACCGTCTCCGGCGCGTGCGCCGCGCCCCAGCTGCGCGAGGAGCGCTACCGGCTGCTGCACGACGCCGTCACCCGGCTCAAGGGGCTCCCCGGCACGACGGTCTACCTGGACGCCGGAAACCCGGACTGGGTCCGCGACCCGGGCGCGCTGGTCGAGCCCCTCCGCCGGGCGGGGATCGGCAAGGCCGACGGGTTCGCGCTGAACGTCTCCAACTTCCAGACCACCGCCTCGAACGTCGCCTACGGCAAGCGGCTGTCCTCGATGGTCGACGGCAAGCACTTCGTCGTCGACACCAGCCGGAACGGCAACGGGCCGCTGCGCGGCAGCGGGGACGAGCGCTGGTGCAACCCGCCCGGCCGGGCGCTGGGCGAGGCGCCCACCACCCGGACAGGACACGACAAGGTGGACGCCTATCTGTGGATCAAACGGCCGGGCGAGTCGGACGGCCAGTGCCGCGGCGGCCCCGCGCCGGGCACGTGGTGGCCGTCCTACGCCCTGGAACTGGCCCGCAACACGAAGGGGTGAGCCGTGACAGGCGGCTGACCAGGGGGTGCCCCTGGCTGTCCGTTGCAGGCCAGGGGTGCGTTGTGGCTGTGGGGGCATCTCCCGGCCGAAGGCTGGGGGAGCAGTTCCCCGCGCGCCTGACGGGGCGGGACCCCTACTTCGGGTCGCCCGTGGTGATGGGGGCGTGCGCCGCGTCGGGGTCGATGCCCACATGGACCCACTGGGCCTTCGAGGGTACGCCGTCCCCGTCCACGCCGAAGACCATCCACCAGCCGGGCGTGACCAGGGACGGATCGTCCGGAATGGTGGTGGTCACCGTTCCATCGGCGGACCGCTTCATCTTCAGCGCGACGGACGACTGCTCCACGTTCGTCACGTGTGTGAAGGAGCCGGGTCGCACCAGCCGCAGCCGCTTCAGCGAGGTGGCGTCCTTGCTCTCGAGGGAGAGCCGGGAGCCGGGCCTCAGCTTCTCCGGGTTGCCTTCGGCGAGCCGCAACTGCGGCTGGGGTTTCCCCTTGTGCAGGTAGGGCGGCGTGTAGATCTCGATGCGCTGGTCGAACTCCCCTGGCTTGGTGTTGGCCTTGTCCGCGTACAGCGAGTCCGAGCCGAAGGTCATCACCCGGCCGTCCGGCAGCAGCAGCCCGCCGGAGTGGTAGTTGCGGCCGACCAAGGGCGCGGCGGCCTCCTTGAACTTGTTGGTCTTCGGGTCGTAGAGCGCGGCCTTGAGCACATTGCTGTCGCTCTTGCCCCGGTACCGGCCCGAGCCGTTCGTCGTCAGCACGGTGTCGTTCGGCAGGATCACGCTGCTGGGGTAGCGGACCTTGTCGTAGAGCCTGGGGCCGTCGCGGAAGCGGGGGGTGTCGGAGGACAGGTCCACGATGCGGGTCTTGTCCGTGGTCTTGTCGGACTCGCCGACCCCGCCGCCGCCCTCGACGATGAACTTCCGCGACTGGGTGGGCGGCAGCGGTACCGACATCGCCGTCTCCAGCACGTCCGGGTCGCTCATCCCGGGGATCTTGGTGAACTTGTTCGTCTCCAGGTTCCAGATGCCGGGCGTGCGGCCCTTGTCGGCCGGTCCGTACCCGGCGGTGGTGCCGCTGTAGAAGACCCGGTTCTCGCCGATCAGGTGCAGCCCGGGGTAGGTGGGGAAGAAGCGGGTCTCGGGCATGTAGTGCCACTTCTTCGTCTTCGGGTTGTAGATCTCGTTCTTGCCGGGGACGACCTGGCCGATGTCGTCGAGCCCGGAGACGGACATCACCCTGCCGTCCTGGAGGGTGAGCTGGGTGGGGTACCAGCGGGCCTCGTGCATCGGGTCGACGGTGATGTAGCGCTCGGCCACCGGATCGAACTCGTAGGCGTCCTTGATCCCCTGGAAGTCCTTCTTGTCGAAGGACATCTTCTGGGCGATGCCGTAGACGTCGTGCTTCCACGCCCCACCCAGACCGCTGACCGTGTACTTGTCCTCGGTGCCCGTCTGGTGCTCGCGGCCCTCCTCGGCGGCCTCCGCGTACAGCCGGGTGACGCTGTGCACGGTGGCGACCTCGCCGGTCTCCGGGTCCTTGACCTTCTTCGCGGGCGGCAGGTTGACGCTGCGCTGGGCGACGAACGTCTTGCCCGTCCTGCGGCCGGTAAAGCGCGTCCCCTTCTTGATCATCTTGGACCGGTCGGGGTTCTCGTTGTAGACGAACATCAGCCCGCCGGCCTTCTTCACATCGCCCTGGAGCGTCTCGTAGCGCTGGGTGCCGCCCGCGACCAGCAGCTTGCCGTCGGGAAGCTGGTTGTGCCCCGAGCAGAACAGGTCGTTGGGGGTGGGGATGTTCTTGAAGGTGTTCTTCGCCGGGTCCCACAGCACGGTGCGGAAGCTCTTGGCCTTGAAGTTCTTCGCGTCGTTGCCCGAGCCCGCCACCAGCAGCACCTTGCCGGTGTGCAGCAGTGCCGCGTGGATGGTGTTGATCCGGTACTTCTCGGGAATGTCGACGATCTGCCAGTGGCCCTTCTCCGCCTTGTACTCGGGCCGGTTGATCTCGTACTCGTGGTATTGCTTCGAGGCGAAGCCGTACAGCGCCGGGCCGTTGAACCCGGCGATGAGCGCGACGACCGCCGTACCGATGGCTATGCGCCGGGCCCGCCGCTTCTTGGCGCTCGCGGCGCGGCGACGGCTCCGTCGGGTTGTCATCGTTCCTGTCCCCCAAGGACGCTCTGGTTCACATACTGTCGGCCGGGCGCGTACGCCGACGGCGGGGCGGGCGTCGCGGTCCCGGCCGGGGCTTCCGCCGTGGCCGGGGGCTGCGGCGGTGCGCCGTGCCGACTCCTGCGGCGGCCTCTGCGCGCCGTGCGGCGCCGCTTCTCGGCCCGGACGGTGGCGCGCCAGCCGACGATCGGCGCCGCCGTGATCAGCAGCGCGAGCGCAGCCCAGGTGAGCATCGCCGGATGGTCGTGGCCCAGGAAGAGGGAGCCGACGAGCGAGCCGGCGAAGACCGCGATGAAGAACAGGTGCACCCGGAAGGTGCCGAAGAGGGTGTCCGGGCTCGCCGAGTCACCCTTGGGCGTGACGACGAACTTGCTCTTGCGGCGCAGCACGGTGTCGAAGAGGGAGCGCGCGTAGATCGGCGCGGACAGCGCGGACATCAGCATGCCGGCCAGCCCGCCGGAGCCCTCGGGCTCGTGCGGGGAGACGTTGTGCCGCCGGTTCCAGATGTACAGCCCGATCTGGAGCGCGGTGGCGTTGCCGTACAGCGCCATCCAGATGGTGGGGTCGATCTGCACGCCGGAGGCGCCCATGCCGAGGAAGAGCGCGCAGGACAGCGCGGCCAGGATCCAGTTGAGCGCCGAGGCCGGGTAGAAGAGCATCAGCAGGGTGTAGTTGAACAGCTTGCCGGGCGGCATGGAGCCCAGGCCGCGCCAGTACTGCCCCAGGATCGTCTCGTAGGTGCCGCGCGACCAGCGCAGTTGCTGGGTGAAGAAGTCCGTCCAGGCGTTGGGGCCCTCGCCGACGGCCAGCACGTCGGGGGTGTAGACGGAGCGCCATTTGTTGCCGGTGGCCGGGTTGCGGTGGCGGTGCATCTCGAAGCCGGTGGCCATGTCCTCGGTGATGGAGTCGTAGAGACCGCCGATGGACTTGAGGGCCTTGACGCGTACCGCGTTGCTGGTGCCGACGAACATCGGCGCCTGGTAGCGGTTGCCTGCGCGCTGGATGAGGGCGTGGAAGAGGAACTGCTGGCTCTCGGCGGCCTTGGTGACGAAGTTGTCGTAGTTGCCGTAGACCTGCGGGCCGATGACGAAGCCGACGTCCGGGTCGCGGAAGTAGCCGAGCATCCGCTCCAGGTAGTTGGGCAGCGGTACATGGTCGGTGTCCACGCCGGCGAATAAGTCGTAGTCGTCGCCGTGCGCGTCCAGCCAGGCGTTGTAGTTGCCGTGCTTGGTCTTGGCGCGGAAGGCGCCCTTGGCGGTGTTCCACCTGGCCGTGCCCTTGCGGGAGAAGTGGTGCACTCCCAGCCGCCGGCAGACCTCCTTGACCTCGGGGTCGTCGCCCTCGTCGAGCAGCCAGACGTGCATGGTGCCGCGGTGCCGCACCCGTACGGCCGCCTCCAGGGTCCTGGTGACCATCTCGATCGGCTCCTTGCCGGGCACGAACGAGGTGAGGAAGGCGACGCGGGTGCCGGCCTCGGGCACCACGGGTATCGGGTCGCGGGCCACCAGGGTGGCGTGCGCGTTGGACAGGACGTTGAGCGTACGGAACAGCTCGATCAGCCCGATCGAGACGAGCATGACGACATCGAGCTTGAGCACCAGGTCGGAGACCTCGCCCGCGTCGCGGCGCGTCCAGTGGTCGGGCTGCATCAGCCAGACCAGCAGCGCGGCGGACAGCAGCGGGGCCAGGCACAGCAGGAAGCCCGCGCGGAACCGGTGCGGCTCGTCGGCCAGCAGGCTGCGGTAGCGCACCCGGTAGGGCCGGTCCGGGTCGGGCCGGGTGAGCGGTCCGGCGAGCCGGCTGTAGTGCTCGTAGTCGTAGCGGGGCGCGGCACGCTCCCAGGGGTGCGGGGAGGGCCGCCGGGAAGGCGCCGACCGGCCGGAGGGTCTGCGCAGTCCGGGTATGCGCAGCTGCGTGGTCTGCGTCGGGTCCTGGCTGTCGTGCTCCTGCCACTGCGGGTGCCGGGCGCCCATGGGCGGCGTGGTCATGACTTCTGTCCCCCCGCACGCACCTGTGGGGCGTGCTCTTGTGCCGAGCCGCGTCCTGGCCCCCGCTCGAGGCGCGGCGTACTTCGGTCTCCGTGTCCCCGTGTCCCCGCAGCACGGTACGGACCGAAACGGTAACCGCACGTCAGGTTCTACAACTTGGCAGATGAATGCAAGGTCGGAAGGGACGGTTTAGCGCCATTAGGGCGTTATCGGAGCGGCAGATGTGATGGAGGAGTCATCAAACCGTGGCTGCCGTGTGGTGGCCTCCGAGGCGGTCGAACGGAGTCGTTCACGGATGTTGCCGAAGTGGGCGCGCACGGCCTCCTCCGCGCGCCGCATGTCACCGCTGCGGACGGCGTCGAGGATCGCGGCGTGCTGCTGCCAGGTCATCCGCGGGTCCGGCCGCAGTTCGGCCAGATCCGTGCGTACCCGGTGGAAGGCGTCCCAGAAGGCGTCCAGCACCTCGCTCAGCAGCGAGTTGCCCAGCCCGGCGTAGAGCGTCGAGTGGAAGGCCCGGTCGGTCTCCGCCCGCACCTCCCCCTCGTCCGCCTCCCGCCGCATCCGCTCGACCAGCGCCTCCAGCTCGGCCAGCTGCTCCGGCCCGGCCACCAGCCGCGCCATCAGCCCCGTCTCCACCGCCTCGCGCAGCTCCAGCAGTTGCAGCAGGCTGTCCTCGCCGCGGTAGTGCCCGGCGACGGTACGGAAGGAGAGCCCCTCGGTCATGGGGGCCATGGACATCGTGCCGACATAGGTGCCGAAGCCGTGCCGGATCTCCACGATGCCCATCGCCTGCAGCGCCTTGAGCGCCTCGCGCACGGAGTTGCGACTCACCTCCAGCCGCTCCATCAGCTCCGTCTCGGTGGGCATCGGAGCACCGGGCGGCAGCCGCTCCTCGATGATCAGCTTTTTGATCCGCTCCTGGATCTCCCCGAGCCTTCCCCGGCTGCGCACCCTGTGGCCTCCTTCACCCGGGCCTTGTCACCGCCCCGTCACCCGCCCTTCGGCCGTCAGCCTACGCGGGACCCGGAGCGCGGGGCGCGGTGAAGGTGACGGGGTGCGGCCCCGGACGGCCGTCGGTCGCGAACGCCAGCAGCCGCTCGCCCTCCTCGGCCAGCGCCTGTGCCACCTCGTCGGCCAGCGGCTCGAAGGGGGCCAGGGTCAAGGTGGCGGTCTTGCGGCCGGTGTCCGCCTTCCAGGTGCCGCGCACCCTGCCGTCCACCAGGAAGGTGCCGGGCACCTGCCCGTTCCTGGTCGCCAGGGCGCGGCGGACCGGCTCGTCCAGGAGGCGGGAGCGGTCCGCGTGCGAGAGGATGATGTTGTCGTACTCGGCCAGGAAACGCACCGGCAACGGGAGTTCGGGGTCGGGCCGGGGTGCGTCGGGCAGGTCGAACAGCTCGCGGCCCGTCTCGTCGGTGAAGACCCGCAGCTGGGGCCGCAGCCGCTCCAGCACCTCACCGAGCCGGGTCAGCCCCGACCAGCTCTGCGCGTCCCGTACGGAGGCCGGGCCGAAGGCGCCGAGGTAGCGCAGCACCATCGTCTCCACGCACGGTTCGGCCGCCGGGGGCCGCCCCAGCCAGCGCTCCACGGTGTCCACCACCGGCTGGCCCGAGCGCCCCCACAGCCCGCGCGGCGGAAGCTGCACCAGCGCCAGCAGATACCGCGCCGTCATCGCCAGCGCGCGGGCCTCCACCTGCGGCCAGCGCTCCTGGAGCCGGACGCCGAGCTGGCTGCCGGTCAGCGGCTGCTCGGCGAGGAGCGTGCGGGCCGCCTCGGCCACCTGCCGGGGGTCCGCGCCGCCGAGCTGTTTGACGAGGGAGGTGCGCACCATGGCCTCGTGCAGCGGCTGGGTGAGGGCACGCAACTGGATCGCGTCGCGCTCGCTGACCAGATGGACGGTGCCGCGCATGACGCTGAGCCTGACCAGTTCGCGGCTCTCCAGCAGCAGTGAGAGGTCGCGCGGGTCGAAGTCCGCCACCCTGCTCCACAGGGCGAAGTACGGCGGCCTGGGCGCCTGTGCCTGGAGGCCGACCAGGTGCTCGACGGCGTCCCGTACCGGCATCCGGGCGCGTTCGACGAGCAGTTGGCGTGCGAGCAGGGCGCGGCACAGGGCCGGCCGCGTCAGGGGTGCGGGCATGGTCATGAGTCTCGCCGATGGGGCCGTGCCGCGCCACGCGACGGCTGCGGCACGGCGCGCCCGGAACCCCAACAGCGGGGTATGTACCGGGGCATGCGGTATGGATGGAGACAATTACTCCCGAGGGCACCGACAAGGGAATGAGTCCATGCACAATGCCACCCCTGGAGCTGGAGCCCGCGGCGCGCTCACTCCCGGCACGCTCGCGCTCGTTCTCGGCGTGCTCCTCGTCCAACTGAGCTTCCTGCTCTCCTACATCGGCTCCTTCCACGCTCCCGACCCGCAGGGCATCCCGATTGCCGCCGTCGCGCCCCAGAAGGCGGCCGACCGGCTCGACCGGCTGCCCGGGGACCCGCTGTCCGTCACCGTGGTCGAGGACGAGCGGACGGCGCGTGAGCGCATCCGGGAGCGGAAGGCGGAGGGCGCCTATCTGATGAACCCGCGCGGCAGCCGGGACACCCTGCTGGTCGCCTCCGGCGCGGGCGGCCCGCAGGCCCAGGCGCTGCGCAAGGTCGGCGAGCGGGTGGCCGCCGACCAGGGCAGGCAGCTGAAGGTGGTGGACGTCGCCCCGTCGGGGGAGCAGGACCACGAGAGCCTGACCGCGTTCTACCTCATCGTCGGCTGGCTGGTGGGCGGTTATCTGCTCGCCTCGCTGATGGGGGTGCTGGCGGGCACCCGGCCCGCGCGGCCGGGACTCGCCGGGCTGCGGCTGGCCGGGGCGGCGGGGTACGCCGTCCTGTCCGGGCTCGGCGGGGCGATCATCGTCGATCCGGTGCTGCACGCGCTGCCCGGGCACTTCGTGGCGCTGTGGTGGGTCGGTGCGCTGCTGGTGTTCGGTACGGCGGCGTGCACGCTGGCGCTGGAGGCGTTCTTGGGGGTGGTCGGCATCGGGGTGGCGGTGCTCATCTTCGTCGTCCTGGGCAATCCGAGCGCGGGCGGCGCCTTCCAGCAGCATCTGATCCCCTCGTTCTGGCGGGCGATCGGCGACTGGATCCCGACCGGTGCGGGGACCACTGCCGTACGCAACATCGTCTACTTCTCCGGCAACGCGCTCGGCACCCCCCTGCTGGTGCTCGGCGGCTGGGCGCTGGCGGGCGTGGTGCTGCTGCTGGTGGGGTCGCTGCGGCGCAGGGAGCGCGGTCTGACCCTCCCGCTCTGAGGAGCCGGTGAGCGGCGGCCCTCCCGATCTGACGCTGCATCAGTTATCGTGCGCGGCCATGAGCGCATCGGTGAGCGCACCCCGCAGGCACCCGGCGCCCGGCGCCGGCACCGTCGCCGAGCTGGTACGGGCCCAGTGGCACGATCCGCGCCCCGGCGGGCTCCGGGCCGCCGGGCTCACCCTCACCCGGCACGCCACCGCCGCGGCTGCCGCCGCCCGCGCCGCCCTCCTTGCCGACCTGCTGCCCCGCGGCGCCGAGCCGCACATCGGAGTGCTGCTCGACAACGCGCCCGAGTACCCGCTCTGGCTGGCCGCCGCCGCGCTCGCCGGAGCCACCGTCGTCGGCGTCAACCCCACCCGGCGCGGCGCCGAGCTGGCCCGCGACATCAGCCACACCGAGTGCGCCCTGCTGGTCACCGAACGCGCCCATCTGGCGCTGCTGGACGGACTGGAGCTGCCCGTGCTCCGGCGCGGCGGGCCGGGCCCGGGGCGGCTGCTGGTGACCGACGAGCCCGGTTACGCGGAGCTGCTGCGGCCCTACGCGACCGCGGAGCCGGGGGAGGTCACCGTCGCCCCGCCCGAGCCCTCCCGCCGCATGCTGCTCACCTTCACCTCCGGCTCCACGGGTGCGCCCAAGGCCGTCGTCGTCACCCAGGGCAGGCTGGCCGGCGCCGGAAGCGCGCTGGCCGACCGGTTCGCCCTGGGCCGGGAGGACGTGCACTACCTGTGCATGCCGCTGTTCCACGGCAACGCCGTCATCGCGGGCTGGGCGCCGGCGCTCACCGCGGGCGCCGGGGTGGCGCTGGCCCGCCGCTTCTCGGCCTCGCGCTTCCTGCCCGACGTACGTGCCTGGGGCGCGACCTACTTCACCTACGTCGGCCGTGCGATCCAGTATCTGCTGGCCACACCGCCCCGCGAGGACGACGCCGACAACCCGCTGCGGCTCGGCTTCGGTACCGAGGCCGGCCCCGTGGACGCGGACCGCTTCGCCGCGCGGTTCGGCGTCCGGCTGGTGGAGGGCTACGGCTCCTCCGAGGGCGGAGCGGCCCTCCAGCACGACCCGGACGCACCGCCCGGGGCCGTGGGCCGGGCCGCGCCGGGCACCGAACCGGCCGTCGTCGACCCGGACACCGGTACGGAGCGGCCCCGTGCCCGCCGCGGGCCCGACGGCAGGCCGACGGAGGTCGCCTCCGCCATCGGAGAACTGGTCAACCGAGGCCCGAACGGGTTCGAGGGCTACTGGAAGAACCCGGCGGCCGACGCCGCCCGCACCCGGGACGGCTGGTTCTGGACCGGCGACCTGTTCTTCCGGGACGAGGAGGGCTGGTTCCACTTCGCCGGGCGCGCGGACGACCGGTTGCGGGTCGACGGCGAGAACCTGGCCGCGGCCGTGATCGAGAACATCCTCGCCCACTGCCCCGGGGTGCACTCCGCCGCCGTCTACGCCGTGCCCGACCCGGTCTCCGGCGACCAGGTCATGGCCGCCCTCGCCGTCGGCCCCGAGGGCGCCTTCGATCCGCAGGGCTTCTCGGCGTTCCTGGCCGGGCGGACCGAACTGGCCACCAAGGCCGCGCCGCGCTTCGTGCGGATCCTGCCGGCCCTGCCGCTCACCGCCACCCACAAGATCGACCGCGCGGCACTGCGCCGTGCGGGCTTCCGCTGTCCGGAGCCGGTGTGGTGGACGCCCTACGAGGACGCCCGGGAACCCGGCGCGGGAGCGCGCGGAAGGGCGCCCGGGACCGGCTACCGCCCACTGACCGGGCGGGACCTGGCGGCACTGCTGGCCAGGTACGCGGCACACGGCCGGGCCGGGCTCGTCGGGGGCGGGCCCAGGCCGGACGGGTGGTCACCAGCACCCTCTCGAAGGGGGTAGTATTTGTGTCGTCGGCCGGAAACGGCGACGGGCGCCGCTAGCTCAGTTGGTTAGAGCAGCTGACTCTTAATCAGCGGGTCCGGGGTTCGAGTCCCTGGCGGCGTACCCACAGGCTGCGGCCCCCTTGGTTTCCAAGGGGGCCGCAGTCGTCCTGGCGCGGAAGCGCTCAGATCGCCAGCGACAGCATCACCGGCGCGGCCCGCTGACTCAGCACCTCGGCGGCGCGGCGCAGCCGGTGCGCCTGGTCGACGGGGAGCGAGAGCGCCAGGCAGCTGACCGCGGAGCCGGCCGTCACCGGCACCGCGGCGCAGACCGTGCCCACGGCGTACTCCTGCAGGTCCAGCACCGGGACGGTGGGCGGCTGCCGGTCGAGCGCGGTCAGCAGCAGCCGCTCGTCGGTGATCGTCCGCGAGGTGAGCCGGGGCGTCTTGTGTCGGGAGAGGTGGTCGAGGCGCCGGTCGTGGTCGAGCTGGCTGAGCAGACACTTGCCGATCGCGGTCGCGTGCGCGGCCGAGCGGAAGTCCACCCACTGGTTGACCGCCGGAGTGGTGGGGCCGTCGGCGACCTGGGTGCTCTCCAGCTCACCGTCCTGGTACCGGCCGAAGTAGACGGCGGCGCCCACGGTGTCCCGCAGCTCGTCCAGGGTGGCCTGCAGCCGTTCACGGAGGGCGCGGGCGCGCTCCACGCCGGAACCCAGCAGCACCAGTGCCTCCCCGACGACGTATGTGCCGTCCTCCAGCTGCGCCAGATACCCCTCGCGGCACAGCATGCGCAGCAGTTGGTCCAGCTGGCCGGTGGGCAGCCGGGTCCGGCGGGCTATCGCGTTCTCGTCGATGCCGTCCCGGTACCGGGAGACGGTCTCCAGCACCCGCAGGGCGTGCCGCACCGAGCCGAAGGGAGTGACCGGCTCCCGTTCCGGCTCCCCGGACGAGCCTCCGGGCGGTTGGAGTAGCGTCACGGTGTCCCCCTGGAGGTTGTGACCGTTTGTACCGTTACCACTTCGTGTGGTCACGGCTTCATATCTCACGATAGCGGCCAACCGGGTGCCCGGACGGGGCTGTTGTCGTGATCGGCATATGCCAGACGGCTGAATGCGCCCCCTGACGCGCCCCTTGGTGCGCCCCCCGCCCCTTACTCGGGCCCCGCCCTTTGCACGGGGCCCACGGCACCGAGCCCGCGCCGCGATGCGGCGCGGGCTCGGCAGGGCCCCAGTGGCGCGCGTTCGTCGATGACGTGTGTCACAGGACGGCGCTGAGGAACTCCCTGGTGCGCTCGTGCTCCGGGTCGGTGAAGATCTTCTCCGGCGCTCCGGACTCGATGACCCGCCCCGCGTCGAACATCAGCACGTCGTCGGAGATGTCCCGCGCGAAGTTCATCTCGTGCGTGACGCAGAGCATGGTGATGTCCGTGGAGTGGGCGATGTCCCGCAGCACGTCCAGCACCCCGGCCACCAGCTCCGGGTCGAGCGCCGAGGTGACCTCGTCCAGCAGCAGCACCTGCGGCCGCATCGCGAGGGCACGCGCGATGGCCACCCGCTGCTGCTGGCCGCCGGACAGCTGGCTGGGGTACTTGTCGATGTGGTCGGTCAGCCCGACCATCTCCATCAGTTCACGCGCCCGCTGCTCGGCCTCGTCCTTGCCCAGGCCCAGCACATGCACCGGAGCCTCGGTGATGTTGCGCAGCACCTTCATGTTGGGGAAGAGGTTGAACTGCTGGAAGACCATGCCGATGTTCTTGCGGACCTCGCGCGAGTGCCTCTCGCTCGCCGGCACCAGCTTGCCGTTCTTCTCCTCGTGGGAGAGGTACTCGCCGCCCACCTTGATGGTGCCCTCGTCGGGCTTCACCAGGGTCATCAGCAGCCGCAGGATGGTCGTCTTGCCCGATCCGGACGGGCCGATGAGGGTGACGTGCTTGCCGGACGACACATCGAAACAGAGGTTGTCCAGCACCACGTTGCTGCCGTAGCGCTTGGTGACGTTGTCGAACTTGATCAGTTCGCTGCCGTCGACGGCGGGGTTCGTACCGTCGCTCACGGCTGTGCTCGGGTTCTTCTCAACGGACAAGACGACGCTCCAGGGCTCGCATCAGCAGGGAAGCCGGGTAGGCGATGAGGATGAAGGCGATGCCGACGACGGTGATCGGCTCGGTCGGCTGGAAGGTGGTCGCGGTGAACTGCCGCGCCTGGCCGAGCATCTCGAGCGCACCGATCACCGCGATCATCGGCGAGTCCTTCAGCATCGCGATCACGTAGTTGCCCAGCGCGGGCACCACGCGGCGGATCGCCTGCGGCAGGATGACGGCGCTCCAGGTGCGGCCACGCGGCATGCTCAGCGCGGTGCAGGCCTCCCACTGGCCGGCCGGCACCCCGTCGATACCGGCGCGGTAGACCTCGGCCGTGTATGTCGAGTAGTGCAGACCGAGGCCGATGACGCCGGTGGTGAGCGCGGAGAGCGTGACGCCCCACTCCGGCAGTACGTAGAACAGGAAGAACAGCTGCACCAGCAGCGGTGTGTTGCGGACGAACTCGGTGACGACCATCACCGGCCAGCGGACCACCTTCAGCGGCGAGCGCTGGGCCATCGCCCAGACCAGGCCGAGCGCGAAGGCGATCAGCGAGCCGAGCACCAGCGCCTGGAGCGTGACGAGCACGCCGTCCCAGAAGCGCGGCATGAAGTCACCGACAGCGGACCAGTCCCACTCCATCAGGCACCTCCCGCACTGGACTTGGAGATGGCGGTCGCCTGCCGGATGCTGAGCTTCTTCAAGCCCTTGCCCTTCTCCGGGGCCTGGCCGATGCCCGCCTTCGCCTTCCGCTCCACGGCGCGCATCACACGCGTCAGCAGGAAGGCCAGGATGAAGTACATGACCAGGATGATCGTGTAGACCGGGGCGCTCTCACCGAGCGCGTTGCGCACCAGCGCGGCCCCGAAGGTGATGTCGCCGACGCCCAGTACGGACACCAGCGCGGTGCCCTTGAGCAGTTCGATCAGCAGGTTGTTGGCGGGCGGGATCATCTCCGGCCACGCCTGCGGCAGCAGGATCTTCGTCAGCCGCTGCCACGGCGAGAAGCTGAGCGCGATGCCCGCCTCCTGCTGGGCCGGTGCGACGGCGGCCAGTGCGCCGCGCACGATCTCCGAGCCGTAGGCGCCGTACGACAACCCGAGCGCGAGCACCGCCGCCCACATCGGCACCAGCTGCCAGCCGAACGCCATCGGGAGCACGAAGAAGATCCAGAACATCAGCACCAGTGCCGAGGTCCCCCGGAATATCTCCATGTACAGGCCGGAGAGGAACCGGACTATCCACAGCCGGTGCGTCCTGGCGACCCCCACCACGAAGGCGACGAACGCGCCCAGCGCCGCGCTGAAGACGGTCAGCTGGACGGTGACCCAGACGCCCTGGAAGAGCAGTTCCCACAGACCCGCGGTCAGGTTCGTCATGCGCAACGCTCCTTCGCGGTCATCTCGGTCATCTCGTCCTCCACGAAGCCGAAGGGCTTCATGAGGCGGAAGAGTTCACCGCTCTTCTTCATCTTGTGCAGCTCGCGGTTGAACGCGTCCCGGAGTTTCGTTTCCGTCTTACGGAACGCGAATGCGCCGGTGCCGAGGTCGGGCTTTCCGTCCAGCTTCGGGGTGAAAGCGTCGGTGAACTCGGCTTTCCGGCTCTTCGTCTGCCGGACCACGTTGCGAACCGTGACGGCCGTACCGGCGAAAACATCGGCGCGGCCCTGTTCCACGGCAAGGAGTCCCGCCAGCTGGTCGGGGAGCAGCAGAATTTCCGACTCCTTGATGCCTGCCTCCGCCGCATACGCGATTTCCGCGTACCCGGTGCCGGTGGCCATCTTGGCGCCGCTCTTCTTGATGTCCTCGTAGTTGTGCAGGTTCTTGGGGTTCCCCTTGCGCACGATAAACGCGTCGCGCATCTCGTACTCGGGGTCGGCGAACAGGACCTGTTTGCACCGAACGGGCGTTATGTACATACCGGCCGCGACCACGTCGAACTGCTGCGAGTTGAGTCCCGGGATCAGCGAGTTGAACTCGGTCGGGAACGGCTGGACCTTCGGGACCCCCAGCCTCTCGAAGATGACGCGCGCGATCGCCGGCGAGCTCCCCGTCAGCTCGCCGTCCTTGTCGATGTAGCTGTAGGGCTGTTCACCGGCGAGGCCCAGCTTCACCGTGCCCTGGGCCTTCAGCCGTTCCAGAAGATCCCCCCCGTTCTCGGTGTCCGCGCTGGACACCCGGCTGCAGGCGGTTGTTGCGCCGAGCGCACTCACCGCACTCAAGGACGCCGCCCCCGCGAGCAGCGACCGACGGCTCAAACGTCTCCCGGCACCTGCCGTGTTGTTCCTCTGTGGTGGAGCCATGGGCGCGCGTATACCCAGGCGTACTGAAGATATGCGGATAATTTCAAGCCGTTATGGGGTCGCGCTGAGGCCGACATCTGGGTCACCATTAGCAGGTAAATGACCACCCTGGTGCGGAGGCACGATGGCTGAGCGCTTCATTGAAGTGTCGTTGGACAAGCGGGGAGTGAGCTGCACGGCAAAGCTGCTCGACGACCGCGCACCGATCACCTGCGCCGCGGTGTGGGATGCGCTGCCGCTGGGCGGCGACGTCTACCACGCGAAGTATGCGCGCAACGAGATCTACGCCCTCATTCCCCCCTTTGCCCCGCAGGAGCCGCCGCTGGAGAATCCGACCATTACCCCCATTCCCGGTGACCTCTGCTATTTCACCTTCACCAACACCCAGTTGGCCACGCCGGGGTACGGGTACGAGGCCGCGGCCGAGCAGCAGGGCGGCCAGGCGGCACACGTCGAGCACTCCACCGTCGTCGACCTCGCGCTGTTCTACGAGCGCAACAACCTGCTGATCAACGGCGATGCCGGCTGGGTGCCCGGCATCGTGTGGGGGCAGGTGGTCGAGGGTCTCGACGCCATGGCGGAGGCCTGCCAGGACCTGTGGCGGTCCGGCGCCATCGGCGAGACCCTCAACTTCCGCCGAGCCTGACACCTGACAGCAGTGCCCGTCGGGGGGTGAGGCCTCCCCGACGGGCCCGGGACGACGTCCCTCAGCCGAGGGCCGAGGGCACCTGGGCGGCGACGCCCGCCTCGAACAGCGCGTGCGAGGCGCTCAGCACGAGCGCGTCGGCGTGCCGGGGCCCCACCAGCTGGAGCCCGACGGGCAGACCCGCCCCGTCGACACCGCACGGCACCGAGGCCGCGGGCTGCTGCGTCATGTTGAACGGGTAGGAGAACGGCGTCCACCCGGTCCACCGGGTGTGGGACGAGCCGCGCGGCACCTCCACCCCCGCCTCGAAGGCGGTGATCGGCATGGTCGGCGTCACCAGCAGGTCGTACCGCTCGTGGAAGGCGCCCATCAGCCGGCCCAGATCCATCCGCTCGTCCACGGCGGCCAGATACTCCAGCGCGCTGCGCGCGGCACCGTCCGCGCAGATCTCCTGCAAGCCGGGATCAAGACTCTCGCGCTGATCTTGGCTGAAACCTTGAGTGACCCGCGCCGCACCGCTGAACCACAGCGTGTGGAAGGAATCGACCGGATCGGCGAACCCCGGATCCGCCTCCCCCACCACCGCGCCCAGCTCCTCCAGCAGCGCGACCGCCCCGCGTACCGCGTCCGCGACGTCCGGCTCCACCGGTACCCGCCCCCCGAAGTCGGGGCTGAAGGCCACCCGCAGCCCGCGCACCCCCTCGGCCCCGGCGGCCAGCGCCCCGCGGAAGCTGTGCGGCACCGGGCCCAGGTGCGACCAGTCGCGCGGGTCCGGCGAGCTGATCACATCCATCAGCAGGGCCGCGTCCTCCGCGTCCCGGGTCATCGGGCCGACGTGCGCCAGCGTCCCGAAGGCACTCGCGGGATAGATGGGCACCCGCCCGTAGGTGGGCTTCAGCGCGAAGATCCCGCAGAAGGAGGCCGGGATCCGCACCGACCCGCCGCCGTCCGTACCCAGCGACAGCGGCCCGGCACCCGCCGCGACGGCCGCCGCACTGCCCCCGCTGGAGCCGCCGGCGGTGCGGTCGGGCGCGTACGGGTTGCCGGTCGCTCCGTGCCGGGGGCTGTCGGTGACTCCCTTCCAGCCGAACTCGGGCGTCGTCGTCTTGCCCAGGAAGACGGCGCCGCTCTCCCGCAGCCGGGCGACCGAGGGCGCGTCCTCGTCCCCGGGGCCGCCGTCCCCCACGGCCCAGGAGCCCTTGAAGGTGGGCCCGCCGCGCTGCAGCAGGATGTCCTTGACGGTCACCGGCACCCCGTCCACCGGGCCCGCCGGCTCACCGCGCTGCCAGCGCCCCGCCGACTCCTCGGCCTGCCGCAGCGCGTCCTCGCTGTCGATGCGGACGAACGCGTTGACGCGCTCCTGGGTCTGTGCCGCGCGATCCAGCGCCGCTCGGGTGACCTCCACGGGAGTGAAGTCCCCCGTTTCATAGCCCGCCACGAGCTGGGTCGCGGTCAGGGCGTTGAGATCGGACATGACGAAACCTCCCGAGAGACCGGGCACCCCGCAAGGCGGACTGCCACAGGAACACGAGCCTTGGCCCGCACCGCGCCCAAGGCGTGAAGAAACGACCCGCGTGAAGAAACGACCCGGTGACACGAGATCCGGTGACCCGTGGCCGGTGACCGGGAACGGGTCCCGGTGGAGCGAGCCGGCAGCAGGCGCCCCGGAGGGCGCCTGCTG
>NZ_JAGPXJ010000046.1:0-57308 GCF_018070605.1 Streptomyces sp. B15 | reverse complement strand
CTGGAGATGACGGGGTTGATAGGCCGGATCTGGAAGCACGGTAACGTGTGGAGGTGACCGGTACTAATAGGCCGAGGGCTTGTCCATAGAGGCTCGCGTCCACTGTGTGGGTTCTGAGACAACAACCCGTGGAACACACGACTGCTGTGGTGGTGGTGTGTTGCTGGTTGTGTGTTTCGCTGTGTTTCGGTGGTCATAGCGTGAGGGAAACGCCCGGTTACATTCCGAACCCGGAAGCTAAGCCTTTCAGCGCCGATGGTACTGCATGCGGGAGTGTGTGGGAGAGTAGGACGCCGCCGAACTCTTCGTGAAGGAAAGGGCCTTGCCGGCCGACGCCGGCAAGGCCCTTTTTTCATGCCCGGACCCGGCCCGATACGGTGGCGGCATGACCGGCCGCGCGCAGTTGATGTGGGACGAGGGCGTCATCGGCTACGACTTCGGCCGTGGGCATCCGATGGATCCGGTACGGCTCGCGCTGACGAAGCGCCTGATCGAGTCGTTGGGGGTGGAGCGCGGCCCGGACCTGAGCGTCGTGGCGGCGAAACCCGTCGGGGACTCGACGCTGCGGCTGGTGCACCGGCCGGACTACATCGATGCCGTCCGCCGTGCCTCGGCGGATCCCGCCTCCGCTGACCAGCGGTACGGCCTCGGTACCCCGGACGACCCGGCGTTCGCGCGTATGCATGAGGTCTCCGCACTGATCGCCGGGCAGTCGGTGGGCGGGGCCGAGGCGGTGTGGCAGGGCAGGGCGCTGCACGCCGTGAACTTCGCCGGCGGGCTGCATCACGCGATGCCGGGGAGTGCGTCGGGTTTCTGCGTCTACAACGATCCCGCGCTCGCCATCGCACGGCTCCTGGAGCTGGGGGCCGAGCGGGTGGCGTACGTCGATCTGGATGTGCATCACGGTGACGGCGTCGAGGCGGTGTTCTGGGACGACCCCCGTGTGCTGACCATCTCGCTGCACGAGCACCCGGGCACGCTCTTTCCGGGTACCGGGTGGCCGCAGGAGTGCGGTGGCGAGGGCGCGGAGGGCAGCGCGGTGAATGTTGCGCTGCCGCCCGGAACGGGCGACGAGGGCTGGCTGCGTGCGGTGCACGCGGTGGTGCCGGAGCTGCTGGAGGCCTTCGGGCCGCAGGTGCTGGTCTCGCAGCATGGTGCGGACACCCATGTCGAGGATCCGTTGGCGCACTTGGCGGTCAGCGTGGACGCCCAGCGGCTGGCGGCCGAGTCCGCGCACGAGTGGGCGCACACATATGCGGAGGGCCGGTGGCTGGCGACCGGGGGCGGGGGCTATGCGGTGGTCGACGTGGTGCCGCGGACGTGGACGCACCTGGTGGCCATCGCGGCGGGGACGCCCGTGCCGAGGGAGACCGAAGTGCCTGCCGAGTGGCGGCAGGAGGTGTACGCGCGTACGGGACGTGCCGGCGCCCAGCAGCGGATGACGGACGGGCTGGAGCCGCGCTGGCGGGGCTGGGGAGAGGGGTACGATCCCGCGGACCGGCTGGACCAGGCCGTACGGGCGACTCGTCGGGCGGTGTTCCCGGCACACGGCCTGCTGCCCTGAGCGTCGGCGGCTGCCCGGAGAGTTGTCAGCTGCCGTGACCGTCGGCGGCTGTGACGGTGTGGGAGCGAATGGTTCCGTAAGTGGGCCGGTTGAGGGCCGGACGGTGTGGGGTATCGGCAGTCCCGGGACTGTTTCCCGGCGCATCGTGGTCGGTTGTGTCAGCGTGAGGGCCGCGCCGCGGTGCGCTCGTCGTCGGCCCGGTGCTGTCTTCGGACCGACTCCCGGTCTACTACGTCACATTGGCCCCACCCCTGTCGTCGTCCGGATGTCTCGACCTAGCACCGACGCAGGGCGGACGTGTCGACATAGCGATGTGATTCGGGGTACGTCAGTGCGGCTCCTCCTACGTAAGGGGGGTTGTGCTGTTCTGTGAAACCGGCGCCTGCTCAACGGGCCGTGCGCGGGGCGCGAATGTGCGCGCCCCGCGACTCTCCCTGGGGGAGCCGACGGGAGTGGTTGCTGTGCGAGCTCGTCGGCCAAGGGATTTTCCGAAGGCGATGGTTGAGCTGTCAGTGCAGGTCAGCGCGGTAGCGGGACTCCGGGGCCGCCGGGTGCGCAGGGGGCGGCGCTCGGCGCGGGGCGGCGGGAGACAGCAGAGGGACGAGGGCGCTCGGGCGTTCCGTCGGATGACGCTGAGCAATCCGATTACTACCGCGCGCTTACTCGCTATGTACTCAATCGAGCGTGTCTGTCACGGTAGGCGGACGATCGCTACTCCTCTTCACCACTTGCATCACGCGCCCCTATTTTGGGGAGGAGCGCACATGCGAGCAGGAGGCACCGGAGGGGAAGCCGGTGCCCGACATGTGCGGAAGGTTCAGGTGTGACATGGCTGCTGACGAACGGCCGTTGAACGAGGTCGTGTTCCTGACCGTGGCGGAGGTCGCCGCGGTGATGCGAGTCTCCAAGATGACTGTGTACCGGCTGGTGCACAGCGGTCATCTGCCGGCGATCCGGGTGGGCAGGTCTTTCCGGGTGCCGGAGAAGGCTGTCCATGAGTACCTCGAGGAGTCGTACGTGGGGGTGGAGAGCGCCTAGGCCGACATCGGGTGTGATCGGTCACCGCTGCACCGGAACCCCGGTGCCCCTCGATTCACGACCATTCCCGCGTGGCGGGTAGGGTGGACCCATGTAGGTCGTGTGGGCTCGGACGCCCCGCACCGAGTATCGAAATGAGTTCGCCCCGCGTCCTGCGGGGGTGATTCGTGAGCGAGGGTAGTCGTGGGCTCTGTCATCAAGAAGCGGCGTAAGCGGATGGCTAAGAAGAAGCACCGCAAGCTGCTGAAGCGGACGCGAGTGCAGCGTCGCAACAAGAAGTGAGCGAGCGCACCGCACGCCACTGACCGCCGCCTTTCTCTCCGTTCAGTTCGGAGAGAAAGGCGGCGGTTCTGCTATGGATTCGCGGTATTGCCCCGCGGGGCGGCGACCGTGTCCGGGGTGTCAGGGAGGGAACGTGGGCAAGGTGGTGCTCGTCACCGGGGTGGCCAGACCGCTCGGTGGCCGTTTCGTGCGCCGTATCCAGCGTGAGCCCGACGTGAGCCGGGTGATCGGTGTGGACGCCCAGCCTCCCGTGCACGACCTCGGCGACGCGGAGTTCGTGCGGGCCGACATCCGGCAGCCGGCCATCGGCAAGGTGCTGGCCGAGCACGCCGTGGACACGGTTGTCCACATGGATGTGCACGGCACCCCGCCGACGCTGGGTGGTGGCGGGCGTGGCGCGGTCAAGGAGACCAATGTCATCGGTGCCATGCAGCTGCTCGGCGCCTGTCAGAAAGCGCCCACGATCAGTCGTCTGGTGATCAAATCGACGACGAGTGTGTACGGTTCCGCGCCCCGCGACCCCGCCGTCTTCGACGAGACGACCCCTGTCAGGGACCTGCCCAGCGGCGGCTTCGCCAAGGACGCCGTCGAGGTCGAGGGCTATGTACGCGGGTTCGCGCGGCGCCGACCGGATGTCGCGGTGACCGTGCTGCGGTTCGCCCACATCCTGGGTCCCGCCGCCGAGTCGCCACTCGCCGCCTACTTCGGGCTGCCCGTCCTGCCCACCGTCCTGGGGTACGACCCCCGGCTGCAGTTCGTGCACGACGACGACGTGATCGAGGTGCTGCGACTCGCGGCGGGCGAGCCGCGCCGGGGCACGCTCAACGCCGGGACGTTCAACATCGCCGGCGAGGGTGTGCTGCTGCTGTCGCAGTGCGCACGGCGTCTGGGCCGGCCGACTGCGCCGATGCTGCTGCCGGCGATCCGATGGAGCCGCAGTGTGCTGCGCTCGGTGGGCGCGACGGACTTCTCGCCCGAGCAGATACGGTTGCTCACCCACGGACGGGTGGTGCACACGGCGCACGCCCGCGACGTCCTCGGGTTCACGCCGCTCCGGACGACCGCCGAGACGCTCGACGCCTTCGTACGGGAACGCGGCCCGGGCCTGCTGCCGCCGCGCAGACTGGCCGAAACGGTCGACCGGTTCGCTGCGCTGCTGCCGGGGAAGCCGGGCCCGGAGGAGGTGCGCCAGGATGGCTGACGCGAAGGTCATACCCTTCGACGACGACAGGGACCGCTCGCGGGGCTCGGGGGCCTCCGGAGCCGCTGCTGGACGCGGGCCCTCGGGCGAGGGCCGCGCAGCGCGTACGGGCCGCTCCGGCGCCGCACAGCCCTCCGACACGGCCGGTTCCGCTACCGGTTCGGGCACCGCTTCCGATCCGGAGTCGACCTCCGGTCGGGGTACGGGGAGCGGCGGGCGGCGCAGAAGTGGCCGTACGGGCCGCCGCTCGCCTCTGACGACCGTGCCGGGGAAGCAGCCGGACGCGGTTGAGGAAGCCGAGGAGGCCGAGGAGGCCGAGGCGTCGCCGGAGCGGGGCGAGCCCGACCGTTCGGACCCTGGCGCCGGCCCGGAGGGGAGCGACCTGGCGGAGGGCGGCGCGCAGCCCGAGGGGCTGCTGGAGCGCGTGCTCGGTACGGACTGGGAGACCCGGGCCGCACGCGGCCTGGCCTTCCTGCGGCGCAGGCTCACCGGCGAGTACGAGGTCGACGACTTCGGCTACGACCAGGAGCTGACCGATCAGGTGTTGATGACGCTGCTGCGCCCGGTCTTCGAGAAGTACTTCCGCGTCGAGGTGCGCGGAGTGGAGAACATACCCGCGGACGGCGCGGCGCTGGTGGTCGCCAACCACTCCGGCACGCTCCCGCTTGACGGCCTGATGCTGCAGGTCGCCGTGCACGACCACCACCCCGCCGACCGCCATCTGCGGCTGCTCGGCGCCGACCTGGTGTTCGTGCTGCCGGTCGTCAACGAGCTGGCGCGCAAGGCCGGACACACGCTCGCCTGTGCGGAGGACGCCCAGACGCTGCTGGAGCGGGGGGAGGTCGTCGGCGTGATGCCGGAGGGCTTCAAGGGGCTGGGCAAGCCCTTCGCGGACCGCTACAAGCTGCAGCGGTTCGGCAGGGGCGGGTTCGTCTCCACGGCGCTGCGGGCGGGCGCGCCGATCGTGCCGTGCTCGATCGTGGGCGCCGAGGAGATCTATCCGATGGTCGGCAACTCCCGCACCCTCGCGCGGCTGCTCGGCTTCCCGTACTTCCCGATCACGCCGACCTTCCCCTGGCTCGGCCCGCTGGGTGCGGTGCCGTTGCCGACGAAGTGGACCATCCAGTTCGGCGAGCCGGTGCCCACCGACGACTATCCGCCGGAGGCGGCGGAGGATCCGATGCTGATGTTCAACCTCACCGACCAGGTGCGGGAAACGATCCAGCACACCCTCTACAAGCTGCTGGTGCGGCGGCGGTCGGTCTTCTTCTGAGCGAGTTTCCGGAAGCGCTTCTTCCGAGCGCTTCCGTGGCTGCTTCGAAACCGTCCGCCGCCGCACCGGGCTGCCGTGGCTACCTGTTGTCGCCGTCCAGGTCGAGGCGGGGCAGCACGTCGGGTACGAGGGGAGGCAGGGTCACCTTCGGCCCGCCGTCGGGGGTGGACGGGCTCTCGGAGTCGGGGTCGGAGTGCGACGGGCTGCCCTGCCTGCCGGACTCCTCGGGCGGCTCCAGCAGTCCGCCGCCGAGCAGGCCCTCGCGCTCCCGCTGCGAGTCGGAGGGTGACGGCTCCTCGCTGCTCCCGTCGCGCCGCCCGGACATGCCGTCCGCGGACGGGGAACTCGGTCGGGCGGAAGGCTCCTCCTCGCCCGTACGGTCGCCGGTGCCCGGCTCGCGTTCGGACGGGGCCTCCTCCCGATCGCGGGGGAGGAGCGAGCGCAGGGGGCTCACGTCCTGGTCTATGGCGTCGAAGACGGAGCTGACCTCGTCGCTCACGTCGTGCAGCTGCACCGGCAGCCGGTCGCGCAGCCGGGACCAGCTCGCCCGGTGGTTCTTGGAGAAGCTGGACAGGGACCGGATCGGGGCGAGGTCGCCGTTCTTCCGGAAGGCGGCGCTCAGCAGCCGGTGGCCCTCGGAGGCGTCCTGCCGCATCCCGGACAGCGTCTTGCGGACCTCGGCGAGCGCCTCGTGGTCCAGCCCGCCGGAGCGGTCCCGCTCCATGAGACGGCGGGCCTCGTTCATCCGCGTCGAGGCGTGGTCCAGCAGCAGGCTGCCGCGGTCGGCGTCGTCTCCGGCCAGATCGAGCCGGAGGTCCTCCATGCCGCGCTTGAGGCCGTAGAGCGAGTCGCCGGGCAGGGCGTCCGTGCTGGCCGCCGTGGCGCCGCCGAAGGCGCTGGCGGCCACCCCGACGCTCAGGCCGCCGGCTGCGAGTCCCTTGCCCAGCCGGGACTTGGGCCGCAGCTTGCCGAGCGGCCCGAGACCGGGCGCGCGGTGTGCGCCCCGGCCGCGGGAGCCGGTGCGGGCGTCGCGCTGCTCGGGGAAGTGCGCGCCGTGCGCCGCCGTCTCGCCCTCTCCGAACGCGGCTTCCATGGCCGCGATCAGCTGGGCGCGCTGGACAGTCTTGACCTGCGGGTCCAGCGTGGGACGGGGCACCCCGCCCAGTGAGTTCGCCAGGGCGAGCAGCGACCGGTCCGCACCGTCGTCGGCCCGGTGGCTGTGCGGTGTGCCCGTCGGCGGTGTCCCTTCGCCGTTCCCTCCCCCTGGGGGCGCCTCCCAGCGGGAGCTGGGGGAGTCGGGCCGGGAGGTACCCCCGGCCGGGGACTCCTCGGGCCCTGCCTCGGCCGCCGCGCCCGCGTCGCGCTCCTGCTCGTCCAGGGCTTGGGCGAAGGCGATGGCCCGTCGGCTCGTCGGCACGGATCCGATCACCGGCGGCACCTCCTCTCGTCAGCACGGTCGGCTCCCCACCACACAGGCGTGAGCGCGGCCGACCGCGTTCACTCAGGAGTGAGTGGACCCGGGCAGCCACGGCTTCGGGGAGTCTGCAACCCCGACAACGAGCGCAAGCCACTCGGGTTACGGAGTCGGATGTCACGATGATGTGACCGGTGCTGGACGCCGCTCGGCGGAGTGCTCGGCGGGTGCTCAGCGCGCGTCGTCGGGCAGGAGTCTGGCGAGCGTGCGGACGGCGCGGTACTGGAGTGTCTTGATGGCGCCCTCGTTCTTGCCCATCACCCGGGCCGTTTCGGCCACGGAGAGCCCCTGCAGAAATCGGAGCGTTACGCACTCCTGCTGTTGGGGGTTGAGCTTACGTACGGCCTCCAGCAGGGCGGCGTTGGAGAGGGACTCGAGGACCGACTCCTCCGGGGAGCGTTCGACCTCGTTGGCGTCGAGCATCTCGCCGGTGGTCACTTCGAGGCGGAAGCGGCTCGACTTGAAGTGGTCGGCGACGAGGTTCCGGGCGATGGTCACCAGCCACGCCCCGAAGTCGCGGCCCTGCCAGGTGAAGGTTCCGATGCGGCGGAGGGCGCGCAGAAAGGTCTCACTGGTCAGGTCCTCGGCGGTCGCCCGGCCGCCGACGCGGTAGTAGATGTAGCGGTAGACGGTGTCGCTGTACTGGTCGTACAACCTGCCGAACGCCTCGGCCTCGCCGTCCTGGGCGCGTTCGACCAGGTCCATCATCCGGCGGCTGTCGGTGTCCGAGGCGGCGGGGCGCCGTGCGGTCGCACCGGTGCCGCGGGCGCGCCTGCCGCTCGCGGTGGAGGTGCGGGAGGCGGTTACCGCGTTCGAGTGGGCTGCCGACGGAGTCGACGAGGAGGCCGCGGAGGCGGTGGAGGCGGCGGTGGTAGCGGCGGCGGCAGCGGAGGCGGACGACGCCGTACGGGACGAGACCGCCGGGGACGTGGCGGCGGCGGTCGGATCGGCTGCGGTGGTCAGGGCGCGGGCGGCGCGGCGGGCGAGGGCATGGCAGGGACCTGCGGGGACAGTTGAGGCTCCTGCGGGGACAGGTGCGGTTGTTGCGGCAAGGGCAGGGACGGCGTACGCGGTGGGGACGAACGCACGCAGTTGGTCGATGACTGTCGTGCGCAGCGTAGCCAGGCCCGAGGCGTCAACCCCGACGTGTGGGTACACGGGACTCCCAGAGGCAGAGCTTCCATCACGTGCAGTGCGGAACCGTTCACCCGGCGTAGGGACGGATGGGTACCGAATTGCGTCTGAGGAGAATAACGCTTCGTACAGGCTGCGCTACACCTAGTTGCCAAAAACGTCGCTTCGGTTCGTTCCGTTACGGATTGAAGCCGCATTCAGGTACGAATCGAGGATAGTTTTTGATCGTTTTCCTGGCTGAATCTGACGCCTACTTGATGTGTTCCGCCCGACCGAGCAGACCGTGACTGCCGGCCGGGAGTGCCGGGTAACACTGCTGGATTGCTCCGTCCACAGCGGCACACGCCGGACGCACCACGGGTGTTGCCCGCCGCGGGTGCGCGGACGGCGGCCCTAGTGAGGAGGGTCAGCGGCGACGGCGCTGGACCGCGGCCGCGGCGACCGCGCCGCCTGCCAGCGCGCCGACCCCGGCTGCCGCCGGGATGCCCACCTTGGCCGCCTTGCGGCCCCTGCGGTAGTCCCGCAGTCGCCAGCCCATTTCACGAGCATGCGCCCGAAGACGGCTGTCAGGATTGATCGCATACGGATAACCGACGAGCGACAGCATCGGGATGTCGTTCGCCGAGTCGCTGTACGCGGCACACCTGTCCAGGTCGAGCCCCTCGGCCGCGGCCAGTGCGCGTACGGCCTCCGCCTTCGCCGGACCGTGCAGCGGTTCGCCGACCAGCCGCCCGGTGTAGACGCCGCCCACCGATTCGGCGACCGTGCCCAGCGCGCCGGTCAGCCCCAGCCGGCGCGCGATGATCGTCGCCGTCTCCACCGGCGCCGCCGTCACCAGCCACACCTTCTGTCCCGCGTCCAGATGCGCCTGCGCGAGTGCGCGGGTGCCCGGCCAGATGCGGCCCGCCATGTACTCGTCGTAGATCTCCTCGCCGATCGCCATCAGCTCCGAGACCCGGTGCCCCTTGACGATGGACAGCGCGCTCTCCCGGGCGTCCTGCATGTGGTCGGCGTTCTCGGAGCCGGCCAGCCGGAAGTACGCCTGCTGCCAGGCGAAGCGGGTCAGTTCGCGCTTCCGGAAGAACTTCCGCTTGTAGAGGCCGCGGCCGAAATGGAAGAGCGCGGCACCCTGCATGACCGTGTTGTCCAGGTCGAAGAAGGCGGCAGCGCGCACGTCCCCCGCCACGGGGAACTCCGCCTCCCAGGCGCCCTCCGCGCCTTCCCGCCCGGCCGCCGCCAGCTCCTGCTCCTGCTTGCGCGCCGCTTCGGCGGCCGCCTCGCCTGCGAGCACGCTGCGCGCGGTCGCCGAGCGCTTGCGAGAGGTGAGCCATGCAGGAAGGGCCATGCCGCGAGCATAGCCAGTCTGTTCGGTCAGGCGGTTGCGTGTCGGTTGCCGGGGGTGTGGTGGCGGTGGAACGGCCGGGGTCCGGGGGTTGCCTCCGGGGATCGCAGCGTGAGGTCAGGCGGTTGCGTGTCGGTTGCCGGGGGTGTGGTGGCGGTGGAACGGCCGGGGGTGGTGGCGGTGGGCGGCCGGTCCGCTGGGGATTCGGGCCCGGCGGCGGGTGGGCTGGAGAATGGAGGGATGAAGACTGTGACCCTCATCGGAAAGCCCGGATGCCATCTGTGTGACGTGGCGCGGGACGTGGTGGTCCGGGTGTGCGACGAAGTGGGCGCCACCTGGGAGGAGAAGAACATCAACCAGGAGCCGGAGCTCTACCGCCTCTACTGGGAGCAGATCCCGGTGGTGCTGGTCGACGGCGAGCAGCACGACTTCTGGCGCGTCGACCCCGAACGTCTCCGCAGCGCGCTCACCGGGTGACGCGGCGCCGACACCCGCCGTACGTGCCCACATACGTGCCCGGCGCGGGACTCTTCCGTGGCCGCTCGAATTCCGCTCAAGGACCGCCGAGGGCGGGCTTGTCCAGTGGGAATGTGGTCAGGGTTCGAGTTCGTTTCGATTAGTATCGAGGGCGTTTTGCCGTCCGGGGGCGTATACGTGAGGAGTGTGGCCGGGTGTCCCCGTTGATGCCTGTGGCGCCGGTCACGTTGGCCGGACAAACCGGACACAATCTTTGTGCACGCGTTCACAAAGGCATAGCCTGGGCGCGACGGAGCGGTCCGGGAGAGTGCCTCACATACGACCGCTCACCGCTTCGCGCAACCGGCAGGAGCACCGTGGCAACTGGCCGAAATCATCGTCCGGCGACGAGTCGGAGCCGAGGGATCCCCGAGGCGACCGTCGCCCGCCTTCCGCTGTATCTGCGGGCGCTCACCGCGCTGTCCGAGCGCTCGGTGCCCACGGTCTCCTCGGAGGAGCTGGCCTCCGCGGCGGGCGTCAATTCGGCCAAGCTGCGCAAGGATTTCTCCTACCTGGGTTCGTACGGCACCCGCGGGGTCGGCTACGACGTCGAATATCTCGTCTACCAGATCTCCCGCGAGCTGGGCCTCACCCAGGACTGGCCGGTTGTGATCGTCGGTATCGGTAACCTCGGCGCGGCGCTCGCCAACTACGGCGGTTTCGCCTCACGCGGCTTCCGGGTGGCGGCGCTGATCGACGCCGACCCGGGTCTGGCCGGGAAGCCCGTCGCGGGCATCCCCGTCCAGCACACCGACGAGCTGGAGAAGATCATCTCCGACAACGGGGTGTCCATCGGGGTGATCGCCACCCCGGCCGGTGCGGCCCAGCAGGTGTGCGACCGGCTCGTCGCGGCCGGTATCACCTCCATCCTCAACTTCGCACCGACCGTGCTGTCCGTCCCCGAAGGGGTCGACGTACGCAAGGTCGACCTGTCGATAGAGCTGCAGATCCTCGCCTTCCACGAGCAGCGCAAGGCGGGGGAGGAGCTGGGAGCGCCTCCCGGCCGGAGACCGGGGGAGGGCCCCGAGGCGGACACGGCGCCGCCCGCCGCGCCGCCCGCCGTGGCCGTCACCAAGCGCCCTCCCGAGTCCGGAACTGACGGGGATCTGCCCGCCGTGATGCCGGCATGAGCCTGCTCGTCGTCGGCCTGAGCCACCGCAGCGCACCGGTCAGCGTGCTGGAGCGGGCGGCGCTGGCCCCGCAGGCCCGGGGGAAGTTGCTGCAGGACACCCTGGGGGCCGAGCCCGCGGCCGAGGCCGCCGTGCTCTCCACCTGCAACCGGATCGAGCTGTACGCGGACGTCGACAAGTTCCACGCCGGTGTCGCCGAGCTGTCGACGCTGCTGGCCCAGCACAGCGGGGTGGAGCTGGAGGAGCTCACTCCGTATCTGTACGTGCACTACGAGGACCGGGCCGTGCACCACCTGTTCTCGGTGGCGTGCGGGCTCGACTCGATGGTCGTGGGCGAGGGGCAGATCCTCGGCCAGATCAAGGACGCGCTCGCCGTCGCCCAGGAGCAGCACACCGCCGGGCGCCTGCTGAACGACCTGTTCCAGCAGGCCCTGCGGGTGGGCAAGCGCGCCCACTCGGAGACCGGTATCGACAAGGCCGGGCAGTCGCTGGTGACCTTCGGCCTCGAACAGCTGGCCCAGGGAGCGGCTGTCGACGCGTGGGTACGCGGGCGCCGGGCGCTGGTGATCGGCGCCGGATCCATGTCCTCGCTCGCCGCGGTGACGCTGGCGCGCGCCGGTGTGGGCGAACTGGTGATCGTCAACCGGACGTTGGAGAGGGCCCAGCGGCTGGCGGAGAGCCTGGGGGCGAGAGCGTTGCCGATGGCCGCCGTCGCCGAGGAGCTGGCCTCGGCCGACGTGGTGGTGTCCTGCACCGGCGCCGCGGGCCTGGTACTGGGCGCCGCCGACATCGAGGGCGCGGTGCGCGGGCGCACCTCCGCCCTGGCCGTGCTGGACCTCGCCATGCCCCGCGACGTCGAAGCAGCGGTGCACCGCATCGACGGAGTGCGGCTCGTGGACATCGAGTCGCTGGCCGACGCCGAGGCGAACGCGCCGATGGCGGGGGACGTGGAAGCCGTCCGCCGCATCGTCGCCGAGGAGGTCGCCGCGTTCGGCGCCGCGCAGCGGGCGGCGACGATCACGCCGACCGTCGTGGCGCTGCGCACCATGGCCGCCGATGTCGTCGCCAGTGAGATGGCGCGGCTGGAGGGGCGGCTGCACGGTATGGACGACAAGCAGCGCGCGGAGATCACGCAGACCGTGCGCCGTGTCGTGGACAAGCTGCTGCACGCGCCCACCGTGCGCGTCAAACAGCTCGCGGGCGAGCCCGGCGGTGCCGGGTACGCCGACGCGCTGCGTGAACTCTTCGACCTCGACCCGCAGGCGGTCGCCGCTGTCAGCAATCCGGAACAGGAGCGGCAATGAACACCGACGCCACAGCCAACCCCCCACTGAGGCTGGGCACCCGCCGCAGCAAGCTCGCGATGGCGCAGTCCGGGCTGGTCGCCGAGGAGGTGCGCAGGCGCACGGGGCGGCCCGTCGAGCTGGTGGAGATCACCACGTACGGGGACATCAGCAAGGAGCAGCTCGCGCAGATCGGCGGCACCGGGGTGTTCGTCAACGCGCTGCGGGACGCCCTTACGCGCGGTGAGATCGACTTCGCCGTGCACTCGCTGAAGGATCTGCCGACGACCCAGCCGGCGGAGTTCGCGCTGGCCGCCGTGCCCGCCCGGGCCGATGCCCGGGATGTGCTGGTGGGCCGGGACGGGCTCGGCTTCGAGGCGCTGATCGGCGCCTGCGCGCCCGGCGTCGCGCGTATCGGCACGGGCTCGCCCCGCAGGATGGCGCAATTGCACGCCTGGGCGCGTACCCTCGAGGTCGAGATCGAGACCGTACCGATCCGGGGGAATATCGACACCCGGATCGGGTACGTGCGCTCCGGTGAGCTCGACGGCGTCGTGCTCGCCGCCGCCGGTCTGGAGCGCATCGGTCGCCTCGACGAGGAGGCCGCCGAATTGATCGAGCCCGACCAGGTTCTTCCCGCCCCCGGACAGGGGGCACTGGCCGTCGAGTGTGTGGCGTCCGACACGCACCTGGCCGCACAGCTCGCGGAGTTGGACGACCCGTGCACACGGGCGGCCGTCACCGCTGAGCGAACCCTGCTCGCCGCCTTGGAGGCCGGCTGCAGCGCACCTGTGGGGGCGCTGGCCGACCTGCTTGTCGAGGGGCAGGTTGTCACTGAAATGCGCCTGCGCGGCGTCGTCGGCACCACCGACGGTCGCACGCTGGTGCAGTTGTCCACCACCGGTCCCGCACCGGCGTCCGACGGCGGTTCTGCCGACCTTGCGCCCTTCGCGCGCATGGGCCAGGAACTCGCCGAGGAGATGCTCGCCAAGGGTGCGGCCGGTCTGATGGGGGAGCGAGCACTTTGAGCCCCACCGCCGCCGACAGGTCGCGCGCCGACAAGCCAGCCACAGCGCGCGCCGACAAGTCGAGCACCGCACAGAAGACGGCAGTCGTGAACAGACAGCACCTGCACGGTGCACACGGACACGTCACCTTCCTGGGTGCCGGGCCCGGAGACCCGGGGCTGCTGACGTTGCGCGCCGTCGAGGCGCTGGGGCGGGCCGACGTCCTCGTCGCCGACCCACGCGTGTACGACGTCGTACGTGCCCATACCCGTCCAGGTGTGGACACACCGCTGCAGGCCGTGACTGATGAGACGTCAACTGCCAGTGCAGCGGCCGACGATGCAGCCCTCGACCCGGGCGAGTCTGCCATAGCCGCCGCACGCGCCGGCAGGCGGGTCGTCCGTGCGGTCGCGGGCGACCCCGGGCTGGACTCGGACGCCGCCCGCGAGATGCTCGCCCTGGCTGACGAGGGCATTCCGTTCGAGGTCGTACCGGGTGTCGCCGCCGTTGTGGGCGTGCCCGCGTACGCCGGGGTGCCGCTGCGCGACGCGCAGGGCACCGACGTGCGGTTCGTGGACGCGAGCACGGCGGACGACCGGTGCTGGACCGAGCTGGGGGTCAGCGACGCGACCGTCGTCGTCTCCACCACGCTGGAGAAGGTCACCTCCGCCGCGGGTGAGCTGGTGGCCGCCGGCCGCAAGCCGGACACCCCGCTGACCGTCACCCTGGCCGGGACGACCACCCGGCAGCGCACCTTCACCGCGACGCTCGGCGGGATCACCCAGGCCCTCAAGCAGGCCAAGGTGCTGCCCTCCGCCGACGGCGGGCAGCCGGTCATAGCCGTGGTCGGTGAGCGCAGCGCCGCGGCCCAGCGCGAGCAGCTGGCCTGGTTCGAGTCCAAGCCGCTGTTCGGCTGGCAGGTCCTGGTGCCCCGCACCAAGGAGCAGGCGGCCTCCCTCTCCGACCAGCTTCGCTCCTACGGCGCCGTACCGGCCGAGGTGCCGACCATCGCCGTGGAGCCGCCGCGCACGCCGCAGCAGATGGAGCGCGCGGTCAAGGGCCTGGTGACGGGCCGCTACGAGTGGATCGCGTTCACCTCCGTCAACGCCGTCAAGGCGGTCCGCGAGAAGTTCGAGGAGTACGGGCTGGACGCGCGCGCCTTCGCCGGGATCAAGGTCGCGGCGGTGGGCGAGCAGACGGCGAACGCGCTGATCGAGTTCGGCGTCAAGCCCGACTTGGTGCCCAGCGGCGAGCAGTCGGCGGCCGGGCTGCTGGAGGACTGGCCGCCCTACGACCCGGTCTTCGACCCGATCGACCGGGTGTTCCTGCCGCGCGCCGACATCGCCACCGAGACGCTGGTGGCCGGCCTGATCGAGCTGGGCTGGGAGGTGGACGACGTGACCGCCTACCGCACGGTGCGCGCCTCGCCGCCGCCCGCCGAGACCCGGGAGGCCATCAAGGGCGGCGGGTTCGACGCGGTGCTGTTCACCTCGTCGTCCACGGTGCGGAACCTGGTCGGTATCGCGGGCAAACCGCACAACGTCACGGTCATCGCCTGTATCGGTCCCGCCACCGCGAAGACCGCGGAGGAGCACGGGCTGCGGGTGGATGTGATGTCGCCCGAGCCGTCGGTGCACAAGCTGGCCGAGGCGCTCGCCGACTTCGGCGCCCAGCGCCGTGCCGCCGCCGTCGAGGCGGGTGAACAGGTGAAGCGGCCGAGCGAGAAGCGCCCGGCCAGGAGGAGGGCACGCACATCATGAGCACGTACGGCAGCTTCCCGGCGGCCCGGCCGAGGCGGCTGCGCTCCACGGCGGCCATCCGCCGCCTGGTCGCCGAGCACCACACCCGGCCCGCCGATCTGATCCTGCCCGCCTTCGTGCGGGAGGGCATCAGCGAGCCGGTGCCGGTGGGCTCGATGCCGGGGGTCGTGCAGCACACCCGCGACACCTTGCGCAAGGCCGCCGTGGAGGCCGTCGAGGCGGGCGTCGGCGGACTGATGCTCTTCGGCGTGCCGGACGAAGCGAAGAAGGACGCCCAGGGCAGCGCGGGCACCGACCCGGAGGGCATCCTCCAGGTCGCGCTGCGCGACGTCCGGGCCGAGGTGGGCGACGAGTTGGTGCTCATGTCCGACCTGTGCCTGGACGAGTACACCGACCACGGCCACTGCGGGGTGCTGACCGCCGACCGGGGGCACCACCCGGCCGAAGGCTGGGGGAAGGTGGACAACGACGCGACGCTGGAGCGGTACGCCGAGATGGCCCGCGTACAGGCCGAGGCGGGCGCCCATGTGCTGGGCCCCAGCGGCATGATGGACGGCCAGATCGCGCACGTGCGCGCCGCGCTGGAGGAGGCCGGGCACACCGATGTGGCGGTGTTCGCCTACACCGCCAAGTACTCCTCCGCGTTCTACGGGCCCTTCCGGGAGGCCGTCGGCTCCTCGCTGCAGGGCGACCGCAAGACCTACCAGCAGGACCCGGCCAACGCCCGGGAGGCGCTGCGCGAGCTGTCGCTCGACCTCGCCGAGGGCGCGGACATGGTGATGGTCAAGCCGGGGCTGCCGTACCTGGACATCCTGCGGGACTTCGCCGAGCGGGTGGAGGTCCCCGTCGGCGTCTACCAGATCTCCGGCGAGTACGCGATGGTCGAGGCCGCCGCGGAGAAGGGGTGGATCGACCGCGAGGCGGCCATCCTGGAGACGCTGACGAGCTTCACCCGCGCCGGGGCGAACATGATCCTCACGTACTGGGCGACGGAGGCCGCCGGGCTGCTGCGCGCACGGCGCTGAACCGATCCGGCAGTGTGCTTCGGGCGCCATCCGCTGAGCGGATGGCGCCTTTTCGCTTTGTGTGTCCGTTTTTCGCATTGCGCGTTCGTGAATGACGCATGGTGCCCCTGTGCTGAACGGACGTTGTTGTTGTGGCCATGCGGAAGGATCACTTACGCTCGTCCCGCTTTCGAACGGGCGCCGGGCAAATTCCGCCGGTGCCCGGGTAGTTGACGTCATGTCAGCGCACTGTGCTGGGCGGCTGACCCCGCGCGACTCGGCGGTGCACTCTTCCGTCTCGCGAGTCCCCTTTGTCGCAGCGCCATCGCAGAGAAAGAGGAGCACACCATGAGGACTCTCGACCGCCCCGACTTCCACGTGGTCGACACCGAGGCGCTGGGCCGGATCGACCCGATAGAGCTGTACCCCGGGGTGACGGCGCAGGTGGTCGACTGGAGCAGCCCGGCCGACGGTTCGGACCCGCTGCCGCGCGAGGCCTTCGTGCGGTTCGCACCCGGCTCCGGCTACACCGAGCCCGACCACCACGGCGACAGCAGCGAGATCGTGGTCGTCGTGGAGGGCGAACTGCAGGACGAGGCGGGTAGCTATCCCGTCGGCAGCCGGGTCCGCGGGGCCCGGGGCTCCACCCACACCCCGCGAAGCGAACGAGGATGCCTGCTGTACGTCTACTTCCCGCAGCGGTGAGACCGGCAGCCGGCGACCGGGGCCCGGGTACGAGAGCCTGAAGCAGGAGGCCCGAAGGCAGGGTCCGGGCTCGGTGCACAACGTCAACGCTGAGAAATGTGTGGCAGTTGTGACGACGTCGCTTCCGGGCCCCGCCACCGCACAACCGTGGCTAGACTCGCCACCTCGTGGGGAGAAGGAGTGTTCTCCGCCACGCGGAAGCTCTCCTTCCCCCACCCCCCCCACCAGACCGTTCGAGGGAATCGATGTCCGGATCTCCTTCTTCCTCGACACCCACGCTGCGGGAAGCGCCCGCCGGAGCGGGCGCCGCGGGGGAGGCGGCACTGCGCCGCCGCATGGTGCGACTGGCCTGCACGCCCGCCCTCGTCGTGGCACTCGCGGCTGCCGGAGTGGTGACCTACCTGTGGGCCACCTGGGAGCCGGACGACGCCACCGCCGTGAACACCGACCTCGGAGACGCCGCCGCGCTGAGCGTCCTGGCGGGTGCGCTGCTGGTCACCGTGGCGGCACTGGTGGGGGGCGTGCGGGGCGCGTTGACGCAGGCGCGTACGGCACGCGAACAGCACGCCGCGCTGCGAGGCACCGCGGAGGCGGCGGTGGCCAGGGCCGCGGCCCTGGAACGGCGGGAGCGGGCCGCGACCGCCGCAGGCGCCGGGGAGGGCGACAGCACACAGGGGCTGCAGGCCGTCGACCGGGTCGCGGTGTTCGTCAATCTCGCCCGCCGCCTCCAGTCGCTGCTCCACCGCGAGATCAAGGTGCTGGACGAACTGGAGAACCAGATCGAGGATCCGGAGATCCTCAAGGGCGTCTTCCAGGTCGACCACTTGGCCACCCGCATCCGCCGCTACGCCGAGAATCTGGCGGTGCTCGGCGGCGCCGTCTCCCGCCGCCAGTGGACGCGGCCCGTCCCGCTCACCGAGATCCTGCGCTCCTCCGCCGCCGAGGTGGAGCACTACCAGCGGGTCAAACTGGTGCCGCCGATCGAGGGCACCATTCGCGGGCAGGCCGTCGCCGACGTCATCCACCTGCTCTCCGAACTGGTGGAGAACGCCACCGTCTACTCCGCGCCGCAGACCCAGGTACTGCTGCGCACCAGCCACGTCACCGCCGGTCTCGCCATCGAGGTCGAGGACCGGGGCCTGGGCATGACCGACGACGAGCAGCGGCGGATGAACGCCTTGCTGGCCGACCCCGAGCACGTCGACGTCGCGGCGCTGCTGACGGACGGCCGGATAGGCCTCTACGTCGTCGGCACGCTGGCCCGGCGGCACGGCATCGCCGTACAGCTGCGCGGCAACATCTACGGCGGCCTCCAGGCCGTCCTCGTGCTGCCCCACACGATGCTGGGCGGCCAGGAGAACCAGACCGCCCCCGGTGCGGCAGCCCCGGCCGACACAGCCCTGGACGCCCCGGCCCCGACTTCGGCCGCCGCCGCGACCGCCGCTTCCGCCGCCCGCCCGCAGCGCGGTCGCCACGCCGCACCAGCGGCACCCCCATCCCCACCTCCGGCTCCCCCCGCGGATACGGCTCCCGGCGCGGACGCCGGAGCCCGCGGCCGTCCACCGGTGGACCGGGACGAGGGCACTGCCCCGGCGTCCTGCGTCGGACCGGCCGCCCGCCCCCACCCGTCAGCGCCCGACGGAGAGGCGCCCGCCGGGGAACGCGCGGACCGGCGTGGACCGGCGTCCGCAGGCGGGCCGGTCGGGCGGCAGCAGGAGGCGCCCGAGGGGCGGCCCCGGTTGCCGCAGCGCCGAAAGCAGGAGCACATCGCTCCTCAGCTGCGGGAGACGCAGACGTCCGGGACACCCGGCGCGGACGCCGTGCACGATCCCGGGCTCATGGCCGCCTTCCAGCGCGGAGTCGGCCGCGCCGACGCCGAAGCGTCCGGCCGGACGCCGTACGACGGCGACAGCTCGCCCCACCAGGAGGAGACCCGATCATGACTGAAGCACCCACGAGTCGGACGGTGGCGGACCTGTCCTGGCTGTTGACCGGACTCGTCGAGCGCGTGCCGCACACGCGCAGTGCTCTCCTGCTGTCGTCGGACGGCCTGGTCAAGGCCGCGCACGGACTGGAGACCGACACGGCGGACCAGATGGCGGCGCTCGCCTCGGGGCTGTACTCGCTGGGCCGCAGCGCGGGTGTGCGGTTCGCCGACGGGGACGGGGTCCGCCAGGTCGTGGTCGAGCTGGACACCTCGCTGCTGTTCGTCACCACCGCAGGCCAAGGTGCCTGTCTGGCCGTGTTCGCCGGGAGTGAGGCGGACGCGGGCGTGTTGGGCTACGAGATGGCCATGCTGGTCAAGAGCGTCCGTCCGTACCTGGTCACCCCCGCGCGGCAATCCAGCGGCGCATGACGGCGCTCCCAGGCGCCGCCGGTCCGGGCTCCGGAGACGAACCGTGGCTCGACGACGACGCGGGCCGGCTGGTCCGCCCGTACACCGTCTGTGAGGGCCGCACCAAGCCGTCGGCTCCGCTGGACCTGCTGACCATGGTGCGGGCCACCGGGGTGCCTCCGGACGGCTATCTGGGCCCGGAGCACACCGAGGTGCTGCGGCTGTGCGGCGGGCCGGTGTCCGTGGCGGAGATCGCCGCCACCATCCGGCAGCCCGCGACGGTGACCAAAGTGGTGCTGTCCGACCTGGTGGACTGCGGCGCCGTCGCCACCCGAGGGCCCGTGCATCTGCAGCAGGGGTCGAATCCGAACGACCGAGAAGTGCTGGAGGCGGTGCTGGATGGGCTCCGTAGACGACTCTGATCCCCCGCCGACGGCGTCGAATTCCTTTCCCACCGCGCTGAAGGTCCTGGTGGCCGGGGGCTTCGGGGTCGGCAAGACCACCTTCGTGGGAGCCGTCAGCGAGATCGAGCCGCTGAGCACCGAGGAGTTGCTGACGCAGGTGAGCGCGGCCACCGACAGCCTGGAGGGCGTCGAGCAGAAGTCCACCACCACGGTCGCGATGGACTTCGGCCGGATCACCCTCGAGGCCGGCTATGTGCTCCACCTCTTCGGCACCCCCGGCCAGGACCGGTTCTGGTTCATGTGGGACGAGCTGTCGGCCGGGGCGCTGGGCGCGGTGGTGCTCGCCGACACCCGTCGGCTGGAGCACAGCTTTCCCGCCGTGGACTACTTCGAGCGGCGCGGAATCCGCTTCGTCCTGGCCGTCAACGAGTTCGACGGCTCCTACCGCTACACCCCCGACGAGGTACGTGCCGCGATCGATCTCGACCCGGGGGTCCCCGTGGTGCTCTGCGACGCGCGGCAGCGTGACTCCGCGACCGAGGCCCTCATCTCTCTCATCCAGCACCTGCTCGACCCGAGGAGCGCGTATGCCGCCCACACCGCTTGACCTGACGGCTCGTCTGCTGTTGACCCCGCAGGACCCCGAGGGCCCGGCGCGGGCGGCCCGGCTCAAGGAGCTGGGGCTGGGCGACGAGCCGATACCGGAGCTCGACGCGTACGCCCATGAGCTGGCCCGGATCACCGGCGCGCCGGTCGCGGCGGTCAACGTCATCGACGAGCAGCGCCAGTACTTCGCCGGGCTCTACGACGCGACCATGGACCCGGCCAAGGGGCCGGTCGACCCGAACGGCGGACTGGGCCGGGTGATGCCGCGCGAACTCGGGTACTGCGTGCACGTCGTCGCGCGGCGCACCGCGCTGGTGCTGGAGGACGTGAGCGACTTCGCGCGGTTCGCGGTCAACGCCGTGGTGGACGAGGTGGGCGTCGCCACCTACCTGGGCGCGCCGCTCATCGACCCCCTGTCGGGCATGGCGCTCGGCACGGTCTGCGCCGTCGATCAGCGACCGCGCCCCTGGGGACAGGAGGGCCTGCGGACCGTCAAGGCGATGGCGGCGGAGGTCCAGCAGGAGATCCTGCGCCGGAGCCGGTGACTCCTCGACCGGCTCCGGCGGACGGGCTCGGCGGATCAGAGCCGCTCGGGGGTGCGGATGCCCAGCAGCGCCAGGCCCTGGTGGAGGACCTTGGCGGTCAGGTCGCACAGGAACAGCCGGTTCTCGGTCTGCTCCCGGGTGTCCGCCTTGAGCACCGGGCAGTTCTCGAAGAACCGGCTGTAGAGCGTTGCCAGTTCGTACAGATACGCCGTCACCTTGTGCGGCTCGTACTCGTCGGCCGCCGTCACCAGCGTGTCCCCGAACGCGTCCAGATGCAGGGCCAGCGCCCGCTCGGCCGGGGCCAGCTCCAAGTCGGGGTGCGGCACCGGCTCCAGCTCGCCCGCCTTGCGGAAGATCGAGTTGACCCGCGCGTAGGCGTACTGCAGGTAGACGCTGGTGTCGCCCTGGAGGGAGACCATCCGGTCCAGGTCGAAGACGTAGTCCCGGGTCATCGAGTTGGACAGGTCCGCGTACTTGACCGCGCCGATGCCCACCTGCTGCGCCCGCCGCCGGATCTCGTCCTCGCCGACGCTCTCGTCGGCCTTCTCCCGTACGACGGCCGCCGCGCGCTCGACCGCCTCGTCCAGCAGGTCGACCAGCCGTACCGTCTCGCCCTCGCGGGTCTTGAACGGCTTGCCGTCCTTGCCCAGGACGGTGCCGAACGGCAGCTGCCGCGCCGCGCCCTCGGGCAGCCAGCCCGCGCGCTGCGCCGTCTCGAAGACCATCCGGAAGTGCAGCGACTGCCGGGCGTCCACCACGTACAACAGGGTGTCGGCCGCCAGCTCGCCGATGCGGTTGCGGATGGCGGCCAGGTCGGTGGCCGCGTAGCCGAAGCCGCCGTTGGACTTCTGGACGATCAGCGGCGTGGGGGTGCCGTCCGGGCCCTTGACGTCCTCGAAGAACACGCACAGCGCGCCCTCGGAGCGGACGGCCACACCGGACTCCTCCAGGTCCTTGACCACCTGCTGGAGGTCGTCGTTGTAGGCGCTCTCGCCGACGATGTCCGGGTCCCGGATCTCCACGTCGAGCTGGTCGTAGACGCCCTGGAAGTACGTCTTCGACTCGTCGACGATCTTGTGCCAGAGCGCCAGTGTCTCCGGGTCGCCGCTCTGCAGCGCGGGCACCCGGTCCCGGGCGCGGGACTTGAAGTCCTCGTCGGAGTCGAACAGGGCGCGCGAGGACTTGTACAGCCGGTTGAGCCGGGCCATGGCGGCCTCACCGGCGTCCTTGGCGCCCGCCGTGTCCGACTCGTGGTCCAGCTCGTGCGGATGCTCGATCAGATACTGGATGAGCATGCCGAAGTTGGTGCCCCAGTCGCCGATGTGGTGGCGGCGGATCACCTTCTCGCCCCGGTGCTCCAGCAGGTGCACGATCGCGTCGCCGATCACGGTCGAACGCAGGTGCCCGACGTGCATCTCCTTGGCCACGTTCGGCTGCGAGTAGTCGATCACCGTGGTGCCCGGATCGTCCTTGTACGGCACGCCCAGGCGCTCGTCCCGCTGCCGCGCCACCAGGTTCTCCATGATCGCCTTGTCGGCGACGGAGATGTTGAGGAAGCCGGGGCCCGAGACCTCGATGTTGGCGATCACCGCGTTCTCGTCGTGCGCCGGCAGCGCCTCGGTGACCTTGGCGGCCAGCTCCCGCGGATTGCCCTTGAGCTGCTTGGCCAGCGCCAGCATCCCGTTGGCCTGGAAGTCCGCCCGGTCGCTGCGTCGCAGCAGCGGGTCGGCGGAGGCGGCCTCCGGCAGCGCTGCCGAGAGGGCGTCCGAGACACGCTGGTGGACCGTAGCGGCGAGAGAGGGGACCGTAGCCATGAAGTGCTGACCGTTCCGTCGGGGTGGCTGGATACGGGGCCCAGTATCCCACGCGCGCACAGGGGGCCGCCGCCGAGTTCCGGGGTGGGACAATGGGCCCGCAGGCTTGAAGAGTCCCCCGAGAAGAACGAGAAGGAAGTGCCGGACGTGGCTCAGACCACCCATGAGGCCGACTGGGTCTCCCGTATCGCCGATGAGGTCATCGCAGCGGCGGAACGTCGCGGTCTGAAAACAGTGGTCTGCGCGTCCGGTCTGAGCCCCTCGGGCCCCATCCACCTGGGGAACCTGCGCGAGGTGATGGTGCCGCACCTGGTCGCCGACGAGATCAGGCGCCGGGGCGTCCCGTGCGAGCACATCCTGTCCTGGGACGACTACGACCGGTTCCGCAAGGTCCCGGCCGGTGTCGAGGGCGTGGACGAGTCCTTCAGCGAGCACATCGGCCGCCCGCTGACCGCCGTGCCCGCGCCGCCCGGCAGCCCGTACGCCAGCTGGGCCGAGCACTTCAAGGCCGCCATGGAGGCGTCCTTGCTGGAGCTGGGCGTGCAGTACCGGGGCATCAGCCAGACCGAGCAGTACACCTCGGGCGCCTACCGCGAGCAGATCCTCTTCGCGATGCGCGAGCGTGCCCGTATCGACGCCGTGCTCGACCGCTACCGGACGCTGGAGAAGGGCGCGAAGGGCGGCAAGAAGCAGCAGAAGCCCGCCGACACAGCGGAGATCGAGGCCGCCGAGGGCTCGGGCGCCGCCGCCGAGGACGACGGCTCGGGCGCCGGAGCGGGCTCCGCCTACTACCCGTACAAGCCCTACTGCACCGTCTGCGGCCGCGACCTGACGACCGTCAAGGCGTACGACGACGAGACCACCGAGCTGTCCTACACCTGCCGGTGCGGGCACGGCGAGACGGTGGAGCTGCGCACCTTCGACCACGGCAAGCTGGTGTGGAAGGTCGACTGGCCGATGCGCTGGGCGTACGAGGGCGTCGTCTTCGAACCGTCCGGGGTCGACCACCAGTCGCCCGGCTCGTCGTTCGTCGTCGGCGGACAGCTGGTGAAGGAGATCTTCGGCGGCGAGCAGCCCATCGGCCCGATGTACGCCTTCGTGGGCATCAGCGGCATGGCCAAGATGTCCTCCTCCAAGGGCGGCGTGCCCACCCCGGCCGATGCCCTCCAGATCATGGAGGCGCCGCTGCTGCGCTGGATGTACGCCCGTCGCAAGCCGAACCAGTCCTTCAAGGTCGCCTTCGACCAGGAGATCCAGCGCACCTACGACGAGTGGGACGCACTCGGCCGCAAGATTGCCGACGGCTCGGCGCAGCCCGCCGACATCGCCGCGCACACCCGCGCCTCGTCCACCGCGCTGGGCCCGCTGCCCCTCACCCCGCGCCCGCTGCCCTACCGCACGCTGGCCTCGGTCACCGACATCACCGGCGGCCATGAGGAGCAGACGCTGCGCATCCTCAGCGAGCTGGACCCGGAGCACCCGGTGCACTCGCTGGACGAGGTCCGCCCGCGGCTGGACCGCGCACAGCGCTGGATCAACACCCAGGTCCCGGCCGACCAGCGCACCCGGGTCCGCGAGGAGCCGGACACCGAGCTGCTGGACTCGCTGGACGAGGAGCAGCGCGATTCGCTGCGGCTGCTGCTCGACGGACTGGACGAGCACTGGTCGCTGGAGGGGCTGACCTCGCTGGTGTACGGCGTACCGAAGGTGCGGGCCGGGTTCGCGCCGGACGCCAAGCCCACCCCGGAGATGAAGGTGGCGCAGCGCGGGTTCTTCGCCCTGCTCTACCGCCTGCTGGTCGGCCGTGAGACGGGTCCCCGGCTGCCCACGCTCCTGCTGGCGGTGGGCGCCGACCGCGTCCGCAAGCTGCTGGGGGCGTAGCGCCAAGCGGCTGCCGCCGAGTGGAGGGCGTGCCACTGGCTGTGCGTGGCGGGCTGCGGGTGCTCCCCCAAGCTCTTCGAGCAGGGAGGTGCCCCCAGGTTGCGCGCGCCCGCGCGGGGCGGAGCCGCACATCAGTATGGCCCCGCGCCCCTTCCGGGGCGCTTCGCCTCAGCCCGCGAGGCCCATCTCGGTGTTGTAGCGGTCCTTGAACTCCCGCATGTACCCGCCGAGATAGGTCTCGCTCAGCAGATTGCCGTCCGCGGAGGTGACCCCGAAGCCCTCGTAGAGGGTGCGGGAGAGGAGTCGCGCCGTCGGGAACTCGCCGTGCGAGGCGACGTACTCGCGGTACGCGGAGAAGTAGAACTCCTCGCGCGGCACCCCGTCGGGTATACCGACGGGCTCGTCACCGAGATCGGGCGCGTCGGCGTACCCCGGCGGGTCGGTGTACGCGGGCGGGTCCGCGTACCCTGCCTCCGGCTCCGGCTCCGGCTCCGGCTCCGGCTCCGGCTCGGCCTCCGCTTCCGGCCGGAGCGGGGCGGGTTCGATGAACAGCTCCTGTTCGCGGGCCGGGGCGGGCACGGCGAGGGTGCGGTAGCGGCCGGGGGCCACGGGTACGGGGAACTCGGTGGCGGGCGGCACGGACTCCACCGCGGTGTCGGCCTCCGGCGCCGGCGCGGCCTCCGGCACGGCCTCGGCCTTGGTCATCTGTACGGCCTCCGCCGTCGGCGCGGGCTCGGGCGCCGGCTCCGGTTCGGGCGCCGGTACGTGCTCGTGGGCGGGTTCGGCGCCGGTGCCGTGCGCGGTCTGATGAGGGGCCGGTTTCCGGTCGGCCACGTCCTGCCCGGTCACCGGGCCGGGCACGACGTCCGGGTCCGCGATCGGTATCGGCTCCGGCTCCGGCAGCGCCGTCGCCCGGGGCGCCGTCCGGTGCAGCGGTACTCCGTAGCGGGTGAGTTTGAGGGGCATCAGTGCTTCGACGGGGGCTTTGCGGCGCCAGGAGCGGCCGTAGCGGGCGCGCAGTCTGGTTTCGTAGATGAGGCGGTCCTGTTCCATGCGGATCACCTCGTCGTAGTTGCGCAGTTCCCACAGTTTCATCCGTCGCCACAGCAGGAAGGTCGAGGGGAAGGCCAGCAGCCAGCGGGAGAGGCGTACGCCTTCCATGTGCTTGTCGGCGGTGATGGCGGCCACCCGTCCGGTGGCGTGCCGGGCGGCTTCCACGGTGACGACGAAGAGCACCGGGATCACCGCGTGCATGCCGACTCCGAGGGGGTCGGGCCAGGCGGCGGCGCCGTTGAAGGCGATCGTGGCGGCCGTCAGCAGCCAGGCGGTCTGGCGCAGCAGCGGGAAGGGGATGCGGATCCAGGTCAGCAGCAGGTCCAGGGCGAGCAGGACGACGATCCCCGCGTCCACGCCGATGGGGAAGAAGGGGGCGAACGCCCCGAAACCCTTCCGTTCCGCCAGATCACGGACCGCCGCATAGGAACCCGCGAAACCGATCGCCGCGATCACCATGGCACCCGCGATCACCACGGCGATGAGTATGCGGTGTATTCGGGTCAGTTGTACGCCCTGCACAGGAGTTGTCCCCCACCCTCGGAAACTGGCGGGCCCAGCCTGGCACATGTGGCGGGCGCGGATGCGCGCAGGAGCCCGGCCCTCACGGGGAGGGCCGGGCTCCGATGCGGCGGGGGAAGGCGACGGGCGGTTACTTGATCTGCTTGACCGCTTCCTCGGCCGCCTTCTCGGCCTGCTTGTTCACCTCGTCGGCGTCGGGCTTCTTGGCGTCCTCGAAGCCTGCTCCCTCGTAGTCGACGGTGATCACCACATTGGCGGTGCGGGCGATCAGGCGCTCGGCGCGGTACTCCTCCGACTTGTCCTTGGCGTCCTTCTTCTTGGTCTCGTACGCGACCGAGACCGCGTCGTCGCCGATGCCGGAGACCTGCTTCTGCTTCGGCTTCTTGTTGTCCTTGTTGCCGGTCTTCTCCTCGACCTGCTGCTTGACGTAGTCCGCGGCCCGCTTGTCGCCGGAGCCGATCGCCGGGTCGGAGTCGAAACGCTTGAAGGAGAGGGTGAGCTGCCGGTAGTCGTACTTGTCCAGCCCGCTCCACAGACAGCTGTTGGAGTCGTTGGTGTCACCGGTGCCGACGCGCTTGCCCGAGGCGTTGTCCGTGCCGGGTACCAGGTCCTTCACGGTCTTCTTGCCCAGGCTCTTGCACGAGTCGGGCAGCTCCTTGAACTTCGCGGGCGCCACGGTGGGGGACTTGCTCGCGGAGGCCGAGGGGCTGTCGGCCTCCTTGTCCTGGTCGGAGTCGGAGCAGCCGGCGACCAGCAGGACGGGGAGCGCCACTGCCGCACAGGCGAGCGAGTTCCTGACGGTCTTGCTCCGTCGAGGGGCGTTGCGCGGGGCGTTACGGTGCATGGTTCCTTCGCTTCCGGGGTCTTCACCAGTTGTGCCGAGCCGAAAGTGGCCGCGGTGCTGACGGCACGGTACGCGGCGCCTGGGGCGGTGTGGGCGTTTCATGGCACCTTCCACAGCGTGGGACTGCCCACAGGTGGGACTGGCCACATGGGCCGGCCGCAGCGGGAGCGGCCCGCGAGCGGGGTCGGCCGCGTAGCGGGGGAGTCCGCCGTGGTGGGAGTCGTCACAGGGTCGGACGAGGCGGGATCAGTCCTCCTCGAAGCGCCCGGCGAGCTGCTCGGCGAGCTCGCGTGCCTTCTCCTGGAGTTCGTGGCTGTCGGGGATCCGGTGCTTGTCGGTCACCCACTGGTCGTACTCGACGGTGGCGATCACATTGGCCTTCCGGAAGACCAGGGTGATGTCCCGGTGCAGACCGGAGTCCGCGGTGTGCAGGCTGTCGTCGACGTAGGCGGCGTCACCGATGTCGTCCAGGGTGCGGGGGGCCAGGTCCTCGTCCGGGGTGGGGGAGGTGCTCTCCTCGGTGTCGCCTTCCGGGTCCTGGGAGCCGCCCTTGTCACCATCCTCGTCCGAACTGCCCTTTTTGTCGGTGGGGGAGGCGTGGCCCTCAGGTGTCTTCCCGGACGGGCTGCCCGAGGCGGAGCCCTCGGAGGCGACGGCGATACCGGCCTTGCGTGCCTTCTTGGCGTACAGCCGTTCGGCTTGCTCGTCGTCGCTGACGGCGGGGTCGTAGGAGACCACCCGCTCGAAGTCGACTGCCAGGTGCCGGGTGCTGAGCGTGGTGGCGCTCTTCCAGCGGCAACCCACCCGCCGGTCGGTGTCGTAGGTGACGCTCGCCTCGCCCTCGTAGGGGCCGGCGCTGTCGCTGGGGGCCGGGGTGCCCTCTTCCTCGGCCGCCGCGGCGCCGGGGAGCATGTCGCGCAGCTGGCTGACGGCGACCGTGCCGCATGGCTCGGGGAGGGTGTCGTACTTGCCGGGTGCCGCCGCCGAGGGCGAGGCGGAGGAGCTGCCCTGCTTGCCGTCCCCGCCGTCGTCGGGGCCGGAGGAGCCGGTGCAGGCGGTGAGGGCTCCGGCCAGGGTGAGGGCCAGTGCGGCGCTGGTCGCGTACGACGCGAATGTCCCGCGCGTCACATACCTCTTTGCCCTCCGCGGCACGGCTGGCCTCCTCGTTCGGGGTCGTCCTCCGGGTCGTCCGGGTCACCGGGATCGGGGTACGCCCGGAAAGCGTTCCGCCGACGGGGCGACGGCACATGTTTACCGCACCCGCAGCTCAGACGTCCGGTCGCCTGGCCTCTATGGTGCGTGAAGTCAGTTTTTTCCGGTCCGTCACCTTTCCGGGTTTCCCCGCCCGGACTGTCGCGTCCCGGCCGGCCGGCTCCAACGGTTGTGCGAAACAGGGTAGTTGGGCGGGATTTCTCAGCTCGGAGAGGGGTTTTCGGCCGGACTATTTTCCTATCTGCCGGGTAGCGGCCCCCCGAACCATGGGAGCCTCCCCTTCATCAATTCGGAGCCTCCCCGATCCCTCGGAGGAAGGGGCAACAGACAAACGTGAAGCATGAGACAGAGGAGGCACCCGCCTCCAACGGGGGACTGCCCCGGGGACCGCAGACCGACCGGCTCGTGTTCGGTGTCACCGCGCTCCTCACGCTCGCCTTCGTCGTCTGGGGCGCAGTCGGAACGGACTCCCTGGGCGACGTCTCGTCCGAGATGCTGAGCTGGACGATGCACAACGGAGGCTGGGCCTTCGTGCTCGCCGCCACCGGCTTCGTCGTCTTCTCGCTGTGGCTGGCCTTCAGCCGCTACGGCAGGATCACCCTCGGCAAGGAGGGGGAGGAGCCGGAGTTCAGGACGGTGTCCTGGATCGCGATGATGTTCAGCGCGGGCATGGGCATCGGTCTGATGTTCTACGGGGTCAGCGAGCCGCTGAGTCACTTCGGTGCCCCTCCGCCCGGTACCGACCCGGGCAACGACGCGGCCCGCATGGAGACCTCGCTGGCCACCACGCTCTTCCACTGGACGCTGCACCCCTGGGCGATCTACGCGGTCGTGGGCCTGGCCATCGCCTACAGCTGCTTCCGGCGGGGCCGGCGGCAGACGATCAGCGCCGTGTTCACCCCGCTCATCGGTGAGCGGGCGGCCAACGGCGGTATCGGCAAGGTCATCGACATCCTGGCGATCTTCGCCACCCTGTTCGGCTCCGCGGCCTCGCTGGGTCTGGGCGCGCTCCAGATCGGCAGCGGCATGGAGCAGGCCGGCTGGGCGAGCAAGGTCAGCACCGGTGTGCTGGTCGCCATCATCGCCGTGCTGACCGTCGCCTTCGTGGCCTCGGCCGTCTCCGGCGTGGAGAAGGGCATCCAGTGGCTGTCCAACATCAACATGGTGCTGGCAGCGCTGCTGGTGGTCTTCCTGTTCGTCGTCGGGCCGACGATCCTGATGCTCAACATGGTCCCGACCTCGATCGGCAGCTATCTGGGGGATCTGCCCCAGATGATCGGGCGCACCGACTCCAGCAGCGGCAAGGGAGTCGCCGAGTGGCTCTCCGGCTGGACGGTCTTCTACTGGGCGTGGTGGATCTCCTGGACGCCGTTCGTGGGCATGTTCATCGCCCGGATCAGCCGGGGACGCACCATCCGCCAGTTCGTCGGCGGTGTGATCCTGGTCCCCAGCGTCGTGAGCCTCATCTGGTTCTCGATCTTCGGCGGTACCGCCATGAAGCTGCAGTCGGACGGCGTGCAGCTGGGCGACACCCAGGAGGCCCAGCTCTTCAATGTGCTGAACGAGTACCCGATCGCCAGCGTCACCGGCCTCATCGTGATGATCCTGGTCGGCATCTTCTTCGTCTCCGGTGCGGACGCCGCCTCGATCGTGATGGGCACGCTCTCCCAGAAGGGCACGCTGGAGCCCGGCCGGGGAGTCGTCATCATCTGGGGTGTCCTCACGGGCGCCGTCGGCGCGATCATGCTGATGATCGGCGGCGGTGGTGACGAGGCGCTGGAAGGGCTGAAGAACCTCACGATCCTGGTGGCGGTGCCGTTCACGGTCGTGATGGTCGCACTGTGCATCGCGCTCACCAAGGATCTGCGCCGGGACCCGCTGATCATCCTTACCGAGCGGGGCGAGGAGGCCGTGGGCAGCGCGGTCGTCGCCGCCCACGAGCAGTACGGCGGCGAGTTCGAGTTCCGTATCGGCCCGGTGGACCCCGACGCCCCGAAGCTGGACGCCGAGGTGCTGGACGAGGAGGTCGCCCAGGCCGTCGCCGACGCCGCTGTCTCGGCGGAGGACTCCGGCGGCTCGGACGACGCAGGAGCGGACCGGAACAAGGGCTGAACCTGCGGATCCTGCCCGGCTCGCGTACGACGGGCGCCCCGCCACCGCAACAACGCCGGTGCCGGGGCGCCCGTCGTGTGCGTCGTACACCGGGCGCCCCCGTCACCGGGGCGCCACGCGGTGCTGTGCTAGGGCCAGACCAGGCAGTACGCCTGATGGCCCGCCTCGTGCAGGCGGTCGGAGAAGTCCTGCCAGCGGTGCAGGAGCTGGTAGACGTTGAAGGCGTCCTGCGGTCCGGCGCGGTCGGGGACCGTGGACCAGATGAAGGCCGCGGCGCCGACCGTCTCCTCCCCGACGCCGCGGAGCGGGTCCACGACCGTCATCGGGAGCTTCACCACCGCGTAGTCCGGGTGCAGGACGACGAGTTCGAGCGGCGGTACGCGGTGCAGCGGTATCCCCTCGATCCCCGTCAGCACCATCGCCGCCATCGTCTCGGGCTTGATCTTGGTGAACATGCCCTGTCCCAGCTCGTCCCCGCCCAGTTCCTCGGGGCGCATCGAGATGGGTACGCGTGCGGCCGTGGCACCGTCCGGTGCCCCGAAGTACTTGTAGGTCACCCCCACTCGGCCGCCACCCCTGCCGCTCCTGGTCTTCGCCGTGCTCCCGATGCCCGCGAGGCCGCCGCCCCGCACGATCCCGCTGCCGCTGGTGGTGCTGCCGCTCGTGGCGCCGCCCGCCGTGCCGCTCTCGGACGGTGTGCCGCCGCCCGTCGTTCCCCCGTCCCCCGTACCGCTGTTCGCGCCGCTCCCCGCCGTGGTTCCACTCTCGGCCGCAGTGCGCCTGTGGCGCCCCTGGGCTCGCTCCGGGCCAGTCTCCGAGGGGCCGGGCCCCTCTCCCAGTCCGCCACCGCGATGCATGTCACCACCCGACTGCTCATCCGGGCCGCACAGCCGTCCCCGTGCGGCCCGATCATCGTGTCAGAGACCTCCCCGCCCCGCGGAGTGTGAAACGCCCCCAGGCCCCCGCACACCGGGCTCTGACACCATGGCTTTCGTGACTTACTCGTACAGCGCCCCAGTATCGCAGTCGCTCTTCGACCGCGCCGCCGCCGTGACGCCAGGAGGCGTGAACTCCCCGGTCCGCGCCTTCCGCGGAGTGGGCGGTACGCCCCGGTTCATGGTGTCCGGTTCCGGTCCCTACCTCACGGACGCGGACGGCAGGGAGTACGTCGACCTGGTCTGCTCCTGGGGGCCGATGATCCTCGGCCATTCACACCCCGAGGTGACGGACGCCGCGCGCAGGGCCGTCGAGCGCGGTACCTCCTTCGGTACGCCCGTGGAGGACGAGGTGGCGCTCGCCGAGGAGATCGTGCACCGTATCGACCCCGTTGAGCAGGTACGACTCGTCTCCTCCGGCACCGAGGCGACCATGTCGGCGATCCGGCTGGCGCGCGGTTTCACCGGCCGTTCCAAGGTGGTGAAGTTCGCCGGGTGCTACCACGGGCACGTCGACGCGCTGCTCGCCTCGGCCGGCTCCGGCGTCGCCACCCTCGGTCTGCCGGACACCCCGGGCGTCACCGGCGCACAGGCGGGCGACACCATCGTGCTGCCGTATAACGATCTGGACGCGGTCCGCGAAGCGTTCGCCGCGTACCCCCGCGAGATCGCCTGTGTGATCACCGAGGCCTCCCCCGGCAACATGGGCATCGTTCCGCCGCTGCCCGCCGCCGACGGCAGGCCGAGCTTCAACCAGGGGCTGAAGGACCTGTGCCGGGCGGACGGCGCGCTGTTCATCTCCGACGAGGTGATGACCGGCTTCCGCGCCGGACCGCGCGGCTGGTACGGCATCGACGGCGTCACCCCGGACCTGATGACCTTCGGCAAGGTGATGGGCGGCGGCTTCCCGGCGGCCGCGTTCGGCGGCCGCAAGGACGTGATGGACCACCTGGCGCCGGCCGGCCCCGTCTACCAGGCGGGCACCCTGTCCGGGAACCCGGTCGCCACCGCCGCCGGACTGGCCCAGCTGCGGCTGCTGGCCGCCGACGACTTCGCCGCGCACGCCGTGGTGGACGCCGCCTCCCGCCAGGTGCGGCAGCTGGCCACCGAGGCGCTGAACAAGGAGGGCGTGGCGCACACGGTGCAGACGGCGGGCAGCATGTTCTCCGTCTTCTTCGGGGACTTCGGCCACGCCGGCGTCACCGACTACGCGGCGGCCCGGCGCCAGGAGTCCTTCCGCTTCACCGCCTTCTTCCACTCGATGCTCTCCCAAGGCGTCTACCTGCCGCCCTCCGGGTTCGAGGCGTGGTTCGTCTCCGCCGCGCACGACGAGCGGGCCCTGGAGCGCATCGCCGACGCGCTGCCCGCCGCAGCGCGCGCCGCGGCCGAGGCGGTGCCGGCATGAGCGAGCACATCGACCGAGCACGGGAGAGACTCGATGGCGCGGCCTTCGACGGCGGGGGCGAGGCCGCCGACAAGACCGTCACCGTCGTCCATGTGATGCGGCACGGCGAGGTCCACAATCCCGAGGGCATCCTCTACGGGCGGCTGCCCGGGTACCACCTCTCCGACCTGGGCCGCCGGATGGCCGACCGGGTCGCCGAGCACCTGGACCGGCGCGACATCACCCATGTCGTGGCCTCCCCGCTGGAGCGCGCGCAGGAGACCGCGGCGCCGATCGCCAAGACGCACGGTCTGGACGTCGGCACCGACCAGCGGCTGCTCGAGGCCGGGAACGTCTTCCAGGGCAAGACCTTCGGCGTCGGTGACGGGGCACTGCGCAGCCCGGAGAACTGGCGCCATCTGCGCAACCCCTTCCGGCCCTCCTGGGGCGAGCCGTACATCGATCAGGTCGTACGGATGCGGGGGGCGATCGAGAGCGCCAAGGACGCGGCGCGCGGTCACGAGGCCGTCTGCGTCAGCCACCAGCTGCCCATCTGGATCCTGCGCAGCTTCGTCGAGCACCGCAGGCTGTGGCACGATCCGCGCCGGCGCCAGTGCACGCTCGCCTCGCTGACGAGCTTCACCTTCCTCGGCGACCGCATCGTCTCCGTCGGCTACACCGAGCCGGCCCGCGATCTGGTGCCCGCCCATCTGCGGGCCGGCGCCAAGCGCCAGAAGGGCGGCGGCGCCCAGAATCGGGCCGCCGGCGCCTGACCGCTACCGTCCGGGGCCCCGCCGCGGGTGGGCGGCGGCGAGGGGGAGGGGGGCGCGGAAGATCCCCGACGGGCGCATGCGAAACTTTTCACATGAGCCAGACCCGCGCCTCCCGCCGCCGCACCACCCTGCTGGCCGCCGGGGTCGCCGCCGGTGCGCTGCTGCTGTCCGGCTGCGGCGACGAGCAGACCGGTTCGTCCTCCGGCGACACCAAGTTCGTGCAGGGGACGGGCCAGATCACCAAGGTCGCCAAGGACGAGCGCACCTCGGTGCCGAATCTGACCGGCCCCTCGGTCGACGGGAAGAAGCTGAAGCTCTCCGACTACAAGGGCAAGGTCATCGTGCTGAACGTCTGGGGCTCGTGGTGCAGTCCCTGCCGTGCCGAGGCACCCAACCTCGCCAAGGTCGCCCGGGACACCAAGGACGAGGGCGTCCAGTTCCTCGGCATCAACACCCGCGATCTGGACAAGGCCAACGCCAAGGCGTTCGAGCGGAACTACGACATCGACTACCCGAGCTTCTACGACCCCAGTGGCAAGCTCATCCTCAAGTTCCCCAAGAACACCCTCTCCCCGCAGGCCATCCCCTCCACCCTGATCCTCGACAAGGACGGGAAGGTCGCGGTGCGGGCCCTGAAGGAACTGAGCGAGAAGGAACTGCGCTCGGCGCTAGCCCCCCTGATCGACGCGAAGTGACCACCCCATGACCTTGCTCGCGGCCCCGCTGGCGACGGCCTCGCCGGCGACGATCCCGCTGGCGGCAGCCGGGATGAACGGCACCGTCCTCAACGGCGCACTGCTGCTGGCCCTGCCCATCGCCCTCCTCGGCGGGCTGGTCTCCTTCTTCTCGCCGTGCGTGCTGCCGCTGGTCCCCGGCTACCTCTCCTACGTCACCGGCGTCAGCGGCACCGACCTGGCCGAGGCGCGGCGGGGACGGATGTTCCTGGGCGCCGGACTGTTCGTGCTCGGCTTCACCGCGGTCTTCGTCTCCGGCGGCGCCCTCTTCGGCGGCTTCGGCGCCACTCTCCAGGAGAACCGCGTCCTCATCTCCCGGGTGATGGGCGGACTGACGATCCTGCTCGGGCTCGCCTTCATGGGTGCGCTGGGGCCGCTGACCCGCTTCACCCAGCGGGAGGTGCGCATCCACAAGCGGCCGGCGATAGGGCTGGCCGGTGCGCCGATGCTCGGGGTGCTCTTCGGTATCGGCTGGACGCCCTGCATCGGGCCCACGCTCGCCGCCGTTTTGACGCTCTCCTCGAACCAGGCGAGCGCCGGGCGGGGCGCGCTGCTGACGGTGGCCTACTGCCTGGGCCTGGGCGTCCCGTTCGTCGTCGCCGCCGTCGCCTTCCGCCGTGCGCTGGGCGCCTTCGGCTGGGTGAAGCGGCACTACGCGTGGGTCATGCGGATCGGTGGCGGGATGCTCGTCGCCGTCGGTGTCCTGCTCGTCACAGGCATCTGGGACCGGATCGTCTACGAGATCACGGTCTGGTCGTCCGACTTCACGGTGGGGATCTGATCCATGAGCACGACCGGTAGCGGCAAGGGCGTCGTCGAGGCGGCAGCCGACCAGACCGGTGAGGCGACCGGGGCCGCTCAGGAGCGTACGGCCGCCGCCGAGCGGGAGTCCGCCGGTGACCGGGCGGCCTCGGCCCAGCTGTCGACGGCTCCCACCGAGGAGCGGCTGAACGTTCCCTCGCTCGGCCCGCTGGGCTGGCTGCGCTGGTTCTGGCGGCAGCTGACCTCGATGCGGGTGGCGCTGATCCTGCTCTTCCTGCTGTCGCTGGGGGCCATTCCCGGCTCGGTCATCCCGCAGACGCCCGTCGACGCGCTCAAGGTCGAGCGGTTCCGCGAGGAGCACACCACCCTGGCCCCGCTCTACGACAAGCTCCAGCTCTTCGACGTCTACACGTCGGTCTGGTTCTCGGCGATCTACATCCTGCTGTTCATCTCGCTGATCGGCTGCATCGTCCCGCGCACCTGGCAGTTCGTCGGCCAGCTGCGCGCCCGTCCGCCGCGCGCCCCGCGCCGGTTGGACCGGATGCCGGTCTACACGACCTGGCGCACCGAGGCGGAGCCGGAGAAGGTGCTGGGGGCGGCCCGCTCGCTGCTGGGGCGCAGGCGGTTCCGTACGCACCAGGACGGCAACGCCGTCGCCTCGGAGAAGGGGTATCTGCGCGAGGTCGGCAATCTGCTGTTCCATATCGCGCTGATCGTGCTGCTGCTGGCCTTCGCCTCGGGGCAGCTGTTCAAGTCCGAGGGCCGCAAGCTGATCGTGCAGGGCGACGGCTTCTCCAACGTGCTGACGCAGTACGACGACTTCCAGTCGGGCTCGCTGTTCAGCCCCGACATGCTCGACCCGTTCGCCTTCCGGCTGAAGAAGTTCCACGCCACCTACGAGGAGAGCGGTCCCAACAAGGGCACCCCGCGCGACTACCGCGCCGACATCGCCTACACCGAGGGCGCGAGCGGCAAGGAGGAGCACACCTCGATCAAGGTGAACCACCCGCTGCAGATCGGCTCCTCCAAGGTCTATCTGATCGCCAACGGCTACGCGCCCTCCGTCACCGTCAAGGACGGCAAGGGCAACATCGCCTACCGCGGCCCGGTGCCCTTCCTGCAGCAGGACAACAACCAGACCTCCAGCGGCGTGGTGAAGGTCACCGACTATGTGAACGCCAAGGGGCGCAAGGACCAGCTCGGTTTCCAGGGCTTCTTCGTCCCCGACTTCGAGCCGAACAGCGGCACCATGTTCTCCCAGTCGCCCAGCCTGAAGAACCCCACGATGTTCCTGACCGCCTACCACGGCAACCTGGGCGTCGACGGCGGGCCGGCCCAGAACGTGTACCAGCTGAACACCGAGAACATGACCAAGTTCAAGGACAAGGACGGCGACCCCTTCGCCAAGAAGCTCACTCCCGGCGACACCATGACCCTCCCGAACGGCGCCGGCAGCCTCACCTTCGACGGGGTCAAGAAGTGGGCCAACTTCCAGGTCTCCCACCAGGTGGGCAACGGCTGGGCGCTGGGCGGTGCCCTCACCGCCATCGCGGGCCTCGCGGGCTCGCTGTTCATCCAGCGCCGCAGGGTGTGGGTGCGGGCCTACGCCGCCGACGACGGGCGTACGGTCGTCGAGATGGCCGGGCTCGGCCGTAGCGAGTCGGCCCGCCTGCCCGACGAACTCGCCTCCCTGGCCACCGCCATGCAAGACGCGGCGCCCGTCGCGGCCGCGGACGCCGCGGAGCCTGCCGACGCCGCGGAGTCCTCCGACGCCGCCGAGTCCTCCGACGCTGCGGAGTCCTCCGACCCTGCGGACACCGCCGATCCTGCTGATGCCCCCGAAGGAGCAGGCAAGTGAACCTCCTCGCAGCCGACCCCAACGAGCAGCTCGCCCAGATCAGCAACTATCTGATCTACTCGGCGATGGCCGTCTATGTACTGGCCTTCTTCGGCTACATCGCCGAATGGACGTTCGGCTCCCGCAGCAAGGTCGGCCGTACGGCCGCCGCGCTGACGAAGCAGCCCACGGCCGAGGCCGCCGTTCCGGCCCAGGAGGGCGGCGCCGCCGTCCGTGCCGAGGCGAAGGGCGGCAGCACGGCGGTGCTGGAGAAGCCGGCCCCGCCGAAGATCGTCACCCGCTCCGGCAACGGTCGCCGCGGCGAGCTGCCCGATGGCCCCGGCGCGGCGGCGGGCGACGAGCAGGGCGACATGTACGGGCGGATCGCCGTCTCCCTCACGGTGCTGGCGTTCCTGCTGCACTTCGCCGGGGTGCTGACCCGCTCGCTGTCGGTGCAGCGTGCCCCCTGGGGCAACATGTACGAGTTCTCGACGGCCTTCTCGATGGTGGCCGTCGGTGCCTACCTGGGCTTCCTGCTGGCCAAGAAGAACGTCCGCTGGATCGGGCTGCCGCTGGTCACCACCGTCCTGCTGGACCTCGGTCTGGCCGTCACCGTCCTGTACACCGACAGCGACCAGCTCGTCCCCGCGCTCCACTCCTACTGGCTGTGGATCCATGTCTCGCTGGCCATCATCTGCGGCGCGCTGCTCTACCTCGGCTTCGTCGCCTCCGCGCTCTACCTGTTCCGGGACGCCTACGAGACGCATCTGCTGGCCGGCCGCAAGCCCGGAAAGCTGCGCTCCTCGATCATGGAGCGGCTGCCCTCGGCGAACTCGCTGGACAAGTTCGCCTACCGGATCAACGCGACCGTCTTCCCCTTCTGGACCTTCACCATCGTCGCGGGCGCCATCTGGGCGGGAGACGCCTGGGGCCGCTACTGGGGCTGGGACCCCAAGGAGGTCTGGTCGTTCATCACCTGGGTCGCCTACGCTACCTACCTGCACGCGCGTGCCACAGCGGGCTGGAAGGGCCGTAAGGCGGCATACCTCGCGCTTCTCGCCTTCGCCTGCTTCCTGTTCAACTACTACGGCGTCAACATCTTCTTCAACGGCAAGCACTCGTACGCGGGCGTCTGACACACCCGCCGATACCCGGGCGAGCGACGAAGGCGGAGCTATGAGCACCGAAAGCCGGCCGCGGGCCCTCTCCTACGACATCCCGCACGGCACCGCGCGCAGCAGCGCAGACGGTGCGGCGCACACGATCGGCTTCGAGCTGTCCTTCCCGCATCCGCTGGAGAGCGTCTGGGCGGCTGTCGCCACCCCCGCCGGGCTGCGGGGGTGGCTGGCCGCCGCCGATCCGTTCGAACCGGGCCCCGGTGGAGCTGTCACGCTGCGCTGGCTGAACCGCGGCCCGCAGGGAGCCCTACGGGAGGGCGGCCCCGCCTCGGACGAGGGCTTCGCCACGGCCGGGCGGATCACCGCCTGGTCGCGGCGACGACTCGCCGAGTACACCGTCGACGGACGTGGCTCCTTCGGCTTCACCCTGCGCGGCACGCTCGACGACGACCGCACCCGGGTGCGCTTCCGCAACGACTTCACGGGGGACGCCGACTCCCTCCCCGACACCCTCGCCGACTGGCACCAGCACTTCGAACTGCTGGGCGAGGAGCTGCGGGGCCGCCCCGTGGACTGGGCCACCTGGACCCCGGCCCGCTTCGCGGAACTCCGCGGCGAGTACGCACTCTCTCTGAGCTGAGCTGCACTTACCCCGCCGCGAACTTCTTTCGCCGCAACGGCGGCACGCCACCACGAGACAGGGTTCGGCGGAATGACGACGGGCTCGGCCCGTCGCGTATGCCGCCGGACCCTCGCCTTCGTGGCTGGGCGCCGTCGCGGCGACCAAAAGGGCGGGACCCGCGAAGACGGGAGGGTCAGCCCTCGTCGGCGTCCCGTCGATTGCGGAGCTCTTCATCAGAGCGGTCCGGGCGTGGCGGCTCCGCACGGGGCGGCTCCGTCTCATCCGTCGGCCGGCCCCCCGCAGGGGACTCGCCCAGGGACTTGAGGAAGTCCGGGTTGTCGTCCGGTGCGACCCACCTGCGCTCATCGGCGCGCACCGCGCCGTACGGCGCGTTCCGGCGCGGGCGCCCCACCACCAACCAGGCGATGGGTCCCAGCAGAACCTGGCCGAACAGCAGGATGATGATGACCCACACCACCTTCGGCAGCTTGCGCACCTCGTTCTCCGGGGTGTTCAGGCAGTCGATGAAGGCGTAGATCCACAGGGCGAGGATCAGAAGAAAGGGCAAGAGCCTGATGATCACGCGGAACGCCCCCTGGGTGCGAGATGCCGCCGGACGGATGCGGGACGGGGGCCCGACTCGCGGGTCCCCACGGGCCCAGCGTAATGGTCCGGGACAAACCCCCGGCGCTCAGGCCGCGGACATCGGGGAGGATACTGAGGCGTATGGCATACGACGATCTCCGCTCGCTCCTGCGGGCCCTGGAGCGTGACCGCGATCTCGTACGGGTCAAGGCCGAGGTCGATCCCCGGCTGGAGGTGGGGGAAATCGTCGACCGGGTGAACAAGGCCGGTGGCCCCGCGCTGCTGTTCGAGAACGTCAAGGGCTCGGACCTGCCGCTGGCCATGAACGTCTTCGGCACCGACCGGCGCCTGCTCAAGGCGCTCGGCCTGGCCTCCTACGACGAGATCAGCGAGAAGATCGGCGGTCTGCTCAAGCCCGAGCTGCCGCAGGGCTTCGTCGGCTTCCGGGAGGCGTTCGGAAAGCTCGGCGCGATGACGCACGTACCGCCGAAGAAGGTGAAGGACGCGCCCGTCCAGGAGGTCGTCCAGCAGGGCGACGAGGTGGACCTGGACCGGCTGCCCGCGCTGTTCACCTGGCCCGAGGACGGCGGCTCGTTCTTCAACCTGGGCCTCACCCACACCAAGGACCCCGACACCGGCGTACGGAACCTGGGCCTCTACCGGCTCCAGCGGCACGACCGCCGCACCATCGGGATGCACTGGCAGATCCACAAGGACAGCCGCAACCACTACCAGGTCGCCGCCCGGCGCGGCGAGAAGCTGCCCGTCGCCATCGCCTTCGGCTGCCCGCCCGCCGTCACCTACGCGTCCACGGCCCCGCTGCCCGCCGACATCGACGAGTATCTGCTGGCGGGCTTCCTGCAGGGCAAGCGCGTCGAGATGGTCGACTGCAAGACGGTCCCGCTCCAGGTGCCCGCCGCGGCCGAGGTCGTACTGGAGGGCTGGCTGGAGCCGGGCGAGATGCGGCCGGAGGGCCCGTTCGGCGACCACACCGGCTTCTACACGCCGCAGGAGCCCTTCCCGGCGCTGACCATCGACTGCGTGACGACACGGAAGCGCCCGCTGCTGCAGTCCATCGTGGTGGGCCGGCCGCCGACCGAGGACGGGCCGCTGGGCCGGGCCACGGAGCGGTTCTTCCTGCCGCTGCTGAAGGTCGTCGTCCCCGACATCGTCGACTACCACCTGCCGGAGTCGGGCGGCTTCCACAACTGCGCCATCGTCGCCATCGACAAGCGGTACCCCAAGCATGCGCAGAAGGTCATGCACGCCATCTGGGGCGCGCACATGATGTCGCTGACCAAGCTCATCGTGATCGTGGACAAGGACTGCGATGTGCGCAACCTGCACGAGGTGTCCTGGCGGGCGCTGGGCAACGTGGACTACGCGCGCGACCTGACGGTGGTCGAGGGCCCCGTCGACCATCTCGACCACGCCTCCTACCAGCAGTTCTGGGGCGGCAAGGCAGGCATCGACGCCACTCGCAAGCTGCCCGAGGAGGGCTACACACGCGACGGGGGCTGGCCGGAGATGGTCGAGTCGGACCCGCGGGTGGCCGAGCTGGTGAGCCGCCGCTGGAAGGAGTACGGCCTGTGAACCGCGGGTACCCCCGGCCGGAGGTCGAAAGAGGCGAACGGAGAGACGCGTGAGCAGCACAGCTGAGGGAGTGCTCGGGCCCGGTCCGGGCGCGGACATCGGCCGGGTAAGGGCCTTCCTCCGCCTGGTGGTCATCGAGCACTCGGTCTTCGCGCTGCCGTTCGCCTACATCGCCGCACTCACCGCGATGTACCGCGACAGCCGCAGCGTGCACTGGTGGCAGCTGTTCCTGGTGACCGTCGCCATGGTGGGCATGCGGACGTTCGCGATGGCCGCCAACCGGATCATCGACCGCGAGATCGACGCCCGCAACCCGCGCACCGCCGGGCGCGAGCTGGTCACCGGCGCGGTGTCCGTCCGCACGGCCTGGACGGGCGCCGTCGTCGCCCTCGTGGTCTTTGTGGGCGCCGCGGCCCTGCTCAATCCGCTGTGCCTCGCCCTGGCGCCGCTCGCCGTCCTCCCGATGGTCGTCTACCCGTACGGGAAGCGGTTCACCAACTACCCGCACGCCATCCTGGGGCTGGCCCAGGCCATCGGGCCCACCGGCGCCTGGATCGCCGTCACCGGCGTCTGGTCGTGGCACGCCGTGCTCCTCGGGCTGGCCGTGGGCATCTGGATCGGCGGCTTCGACCTCATCTACGCCTGCCAGGACGTGACGGCCGACCGCGCCAACGGGGTCAAGTCGGTGCCCGCCCGCTTCGGCACCGCGGCGGCCATCCACGCCACCCGCGCCGCCCACCTGGTCACCACGGCCCTGCTGCTCGCCTTCGGCCTGGTCACCGACGCGGGCGCCTTCTACTGGCTCGGCCTGCTGATCGTCGCGGTCGCCTTCGTCTACGAGCACACCATCGTCCGCCCCCACGACCTCTCCCGCCTCAACCGCGCCTTCTTCCAGGTCAACAGCTTCATCGGGATTGCCCTGTTCGGGTGTGCCCTGCTCGATCTGGCGGTGCGCGGATTCAGCGTCTGAGTAACCTGCCCCCCTCCACCATCGGGAGCAGGGAAGGGAGAGCGCCGTGACGAGCTCGGAAACCGACCGCCTGCGCTCGCAGCTCAGCCGTCTGGAAGACCGGTTCCCGGGCTACCGGACGGAAATCGCGGGCGGCAAGCCCGTCGAGGTCGCGCTGGAGATCGGCAGGGCGAAGATCGAGACGGACGAGCTGCCCATCGACCGGGAGACCCGCATCCAGCGCCGGGACATGTGACCCGGCGCCGGGAGCCGCGTCAGTGCCAGGCGGGTTTGCCCGCGTCCAGGCGGCGGGGTTCGGCGGTGAGGCGGGCGGCGAGGAGGCCGCCGATCAGCCCGAAGAGGTGGCCCTGCCAGGAGATGCCGGAGTCGGTGGGCAGGACGCCCCACAGGATGGAGCCGTAGAAGACGGCGACGACCGTGCCGAGGGCGACGTCGGTGATACGGCGGTCGACGAAACCGCGGGCCAGCAGATAGCCGAAGAGGCCGAAGATCAGGCCGGAGGCACCGGCGGTGTTGCTGTGCTCCGGGGCGATCAGCCAGACACCGAGTCCGCTGACCACGACGATGATCGCGGCGACGACGAGGAAGCGCCCCACCCCGCGCAGTGCCGCCAGGAAGCCGAGGACCAGCAGCGGCAGCGTATTGGCTATCAGGTGTTCGAAGCCGAAGTGCATGAAGGCGCTGGGGATCACATCCACCAGCTCACCGACGCGGCGGGGCCGTATGCCGAAGGAGTCCAGCGCGTTGCCCGACGCCTGGTCCGCGGCCTCCAGGACCCACAGCAGCGCCACCCAGCCGACGATCAGCTTCCCGGCCGCCAACGCCTTGGCGCCGCCCGTGCTGCCGGTGCCCCCTGAGCCCTTCGCCATGCTCGCCTCCCTCGCGAGGAGCGTCCCTGGCAGGACATGCCTCGTCACGCTCTACAACGGCGCGCGGTGCGCCGACGGTTCCCGTCCCTCCGGAAAACCGCAACCTGCGCCCCGGAGAACCGGCGCCCCGGCAACCGGCGAACCGTCCTGGTCTCCAGGATGCCTCAGATGCCGCCCGTGCCCAGGGCGCCGTACATCACGGCGGCCATCAGGTCCTGCGGCTTCAGCTCCCGTGCGCCGTCGGGCGCCTGCACGGTGACGGCGTCGCCGCTGCCGAAGACCATCCGCAGCGGGAGGTCCACCTTCTCGGCCTGCTTCCCGCTGAGGAACTGCCCCAGGTCGACGGTGAGGCCCGTCAGCTGGCCGCGCCGGATCTGGAGGTCGGCGCTGACGGTCTTGTCGGGCACCGTCGAGGGGTCCAGCCGGGCGCCCAGGGCCTCCAGTGCCCGCGACAGGTCGGGGGCGGCCCTGCGTGCGGGCATGGAGACCGTCACATGCTCGGCGCCGCCGTACTCGCCCGCCTTGCGGAACCGGGCGTGCTCGCCCAGGGTCTTCTCCAGGCCCTCCAGGAACTCCCGCTCGGACTCCCCGTTGAGCGCGCGGCCTGCCGCCGTCGCCCGGCTCAGGCGCTTGCTCGTCTCGTCGCTCTGCTCGGAGCCGCCCGCGCCCGCGGCCCTGCGGTGGTGCCGGCCGAACTCGCCCTTCTTCTCGCCCCTCTTCTCCTCGGCGGCGATCTGCCGCGCGGCCCGTGCGAAGTCGTCGAACGCCTCCGGGTCGATCTCCACCCACTTGCCCTTGAGCGCGTCCTTGGCCGAACCGAGCGACGTGGGCAGGTCCTTGGCGAGGGCGACGATGGTGCGGGCGCGCTGCCGGTCCGCCGCCGAGCCGCCCGTCTGCGCGACGAGGGAGCGCAGGTTCATCCGGACGTAGAGCTTCTCCTCCACCGACTTGGCCGCCAGCACGTCCCTGCCGCCGAAGTTGAGGGCTGTGGCGAACCGGAGGCGTTCGGAGCGGCTGAGCTCCTTGAGGGGGGTCTCCTCCCGGTCGGAGCCGACGGCGAAGGTGAGTTCGCCCCGGGTCAGCAGCCGGGCCGCCTGGCGGGTCGAGGAGTCGTCGTCCGCACCCGCGGCGCGCAGGAACTTCTCGGCCTCGGCCCTGTTGCCGTCCACGGAGACCAGCACGGAGGCCGCAGGCTGCTCGCCCAGCTTCTCGAAGGCGTGCTTGACCTTGAGTCCCGTGGTCACCTTCTCGGCGAGCGAGCAGCCGGTGACGGCGACGGCCAGCACGGTCACGCACGTTGCAGCCGCGGCGGTGTGGCTGGGGCGGGAGACACGCATGCCTCAGAGCGTACGCGTCTTCGCGCGCATGGACGTACGCATCCTTCGGGTGCGCGGACGACCGGCCGGCGGCAGTCCGCACGGCCCGGGACGTGGCCGGTCCCGGCGAGCGGCGCGAGGGTGCGTGCGGCGGCGGGGCGCGGCCGGGACGTAGGGTCGGCGGTGTGAGTGACATGGGACGGGTCCCCTGGGTCGTGGGGGTTTCCGGGGCGTCGGGTACGCCCTATGCGGCAGCGGTCCTCCGGGGACTGCTGGACGCGGGCGAGGATGTGGACCTCATCGTGAGCCGCGCGTCCCGGCTGACGATTCTGGACGAGACCGGGCATCCCTTCCGCGACGCCCACGCGGAGGAGGACCTGCGCCGCTGGCTGGCCCGCGGCGCGGACGGCAGCCCGGACGCGTTCGAGGCGGACCCGGCCCGGGTGCGGCACTGGTCGCCGGGCGATCTGGCGGCGGGACCGTCGTCCGGCTCGTACCCGGTCAAGGGCATGCTGGTGGTTCCGGCGAGTACGGCGTGCGTGGCCGGGGTGGCGCTGGGGCTGTCGAAGGACCTGCTGCAGCGCGCGGCCGGTGTGACGCTCAAGGAGCGCCGCCCGCTCGTCGTCGCGGTACGCGAGACCCCGCTCAACGGCCAGACGCTGCGGCACCTGGTGACGCTGGACGAGGCCGGTGCCGTCGTGCTCCCCGCCTCGCCCGCCTTCTACGCGGGTGCCCGGCACATCCAGGACCTGGTCGACTTCGTGGCCGGTCGGGTGCTGGACGCGGCCGGGGTGCCGCACGAGCTGTACCGGCGGTGGGAGGGGGAGCTCGGGCGGGACAGCAGCCGGGGGGCGGGAGGTACGGGGCGGGGCGGTACCGGGCCGATGCCTTAGATTCGTTCCCCGGACTTCTATGTACAGGAGGCAGCGGCATCCATGGACGCGGTGGACAGGCAGCTCATCCAGGCGCTGCGGGAGAACGGCAGAGCCTCCTACGCCGAACTGGGGCGGCTGGTGGGCCTGTCGGGCCCCAGCGTCACCGACCGGATCAACCGGCTGGAGGCCGCCGGGGTGATCACCGGCTACCGCGCGACCGTCGACGCACCCTCCCTCGGCCTGGGGGTGACGGCGCTGATCGGTATCCAGCTCTCCGACGCCACCGACCACGAGGAGGTGGCCACCCGGCTGCGTGACCTGCAGGAGGTCGAGGACTGCTGGTTCATCGCCGGTGACGACTCGTACATGCTCAAGGTGCGCGCCGGTGACGTGGACGATCTGGAGCGCACCATCCGCCGGCTGTCGGGCACCAAGGGCGTCTCGCGGACGCGTACCACGATCGTGCTGTCGACCAAGTGGGAGAACAGGGTCGGGGAGCTGCCCGAGGAATAGCCGCGGGCGGGGCCTGGCGTAGTGTCGGGCGCGGGGATCAGGACGGACGACGGCACGACGGATGACGGACCGAGGCAGGCAGGTGGCGCGAGGAATGGACGCGGCGGACATCGAGCGGAAGGTCCGCTCCGGCGAGCGGCTGAGCCGCGAGGACGGTATCGCCCTGTACGGCTGCGACGACCTGGCCTGGCTCGGCGGCCTCGCACACGAGGTGCGGACGCGGCACAGCGGCGACGTCGCGTACTTCGCCGCCCGCTGCCCGCAGGATGTGACGGACTTGCAAGAGGCGGTGGCGCTCGCCCCCCGGTGGGCGGCCGACGGCGTCACCGAACTGCGGCTGGGCGCCGGCACGGAGGTGGACGGCAGCACCCTCGCGGAGGGGGTGCGCGTGCTGCGGGCGGCGCTGCCCGAGGGTCTCGCGCTGACGGCGTACGCCCTGCGCTACGGCGGCGCGGGCGCCCCCGTCGACCCGGTGGCCCTCGTCGAGCAGCTGCTGCGGCTGCGCGAACTGCAGGACGAGACGGGCGGGTTCCACGTCGCCGTACCGCTGCTGCAGGACGGGCCGCAGGGCGCGACCGGGGCCGAGGTGCTCAAGGCGTTCGCCGTCGCCCGGCTGCTGCTGGACAACGTGCCGCACCTGGCGGCCGACTGGGCGCTGCACACCGAGCAGACCGCGCAGCTCGCGCTCCAGCACGGCGCGGACGAGCTGACCGGCCGCGTCGTGGGCGATGACGTGGACGACGCCGTGGTCGAGGTCGTGGACGACGGGAGCGCGGCGGAGCAGGATGCCGGTGCGCTCACCCGCGAGGATTTGCTGGCGGCGATCCGCGACGCCGGTTTCCGGCCCGTCGAGCGGGACGCCCACCACGGCGCGGTGCGCAGCCACGAGGGGCCGGACCCGCAGCGGCGCGAGTCCCCCCAGCCCATGCGGGTTTGACGTGCTTCCCCCGGCCTCGCGGCTGGGGAGTCCGGCCTGAGTCGGTCGACCCGTCCGGGGGCTTCACGGTCGAGGTCGGGACCCCCGCCGCGTGCGCCTCTTTGCGACCCGCAGACACGCGGAAACGCGCGGCGGAAGAACTCGATGAGGCCCTGGAAATTTAAAAGTAATTATTATTTCTGCTGGCTGGAGAATGCGCAATCTGCTGCGAAGGCGCTGTTGAGTCAGCGTTCCGCGGGGTACCGCGAGCCGTATGGCAGCGAAGGCAGCAAAAGGCGCTACGGACGGTGAGCGGCCCGAGGACGCGTACGACGCCACGCCCTTTCTCCCCGGGCCCGGACGGCGGGCGAGCGGGAACGTCGGGCTCAACGCGCTGCGGGAGGCGGCGGCCGGGTGCCGGGGCTGTCCGTTGCACGAGAACGCGACGCAGACCGTCTTCGGTACCGGTGACGCGCACGCGCGGGTCTTCCTCGTCGGGGAGCAGCCGGGCGACCAGGAGGACCGGAAGGGAGCCCCGTTCGTCGGCCCGGCGGGCCGGATGCTGGACCGGGCGCTGGACGAGGCCGGCATCGACCCCGCGCAGACGTACGTCACCAACGCCGTCAAGCACTTCAAGTGGGCGCACGAGGAGGGGCGCGGGAAGCGGCGCATCCACAAGCCGCCGACGCTGCGCGAGATGACGGCCTGCGGGCCGTGGCTCGCGGCCGAGCTCGCGCTGACCGAGCCCGAGGTGCTCGTGGTCCTGGGGGCGACGGCGGGCAAGGCGCTGTTCGGTTCGGCGTTCCGGGTCACCAAGGAGCGGGGTTCCTGCACGGAGCGTGAGATACACGGGCGGACCGAGCTGGTCGTCCCCACGATCCACCCCTCGGCGATCCTGCGGGCGGACGACCAGGAACAGGTCTACGGGGGCTTCCTCGCCGACCTGCGGGTGGCGGCGCGGATGCTGGAGTGAGGGCGCTGCGGGCGGCGGGCCGGACTACCGAGGGTCGACGAAGATCGCTTCGTCGCCTGTGCTTGACTGGTGAAGAACCGCGAAACGCCCGAATGCATGGAGAACTCCCGTGAGCAGCAGCACTTCGCACGCGACGCTCCGCTACACCGCCATGCGGATCGGTATCTTCGTCGGCTGCCTCGTCGTCGTCGGGCTGCTGACACACTTCGGCGTCGTTCCCGCCGGGGTGGGCAAGTCGAACCCGATCTGGGTGGTGCTCCTCGCGCTCATCATCTCGGCGCCGCTCAGCTATGTGCTGCTGCGCAAGCAGCGGGCCGCCATGGCGGATCAGATCGCGGGCGGCGTGGGCCGGGCCAAGGCGCGGCTGGCGGCCAACCAGAGCCAGGAGGACGAGGTCCAGGCCCCCCAGGCCGCGAAGTCGCAGGCGGAACCGCGGACGGGCTCCGCCTGAGCGGTCCCGCCTGTACGCCGGCCCCTGAGCGCACGCCGGGGCGGAGTACCGGGCCGAGGCCCGTGTAACCCTCGTCACACCGTCGTCGACGCCCCATCGGGAATGTGCTTTCCCCGGTGGGGCGTTGAGCTTTTCCGTAACTGCCCCCCAAAGGAGAACTTTGGGTAAGCCAAAGACGGAGTGTTAGCGTGACGGCCATGACGAACGCAGCCACCACTTCCGACGCGCATCCGGCCCGGCCGGGCCTGGCGCTCGTGGCGCGGCTGCATGTCGATCTCTGCCGCTGCATGTCGGCGACCTGTCGCTGACAGCGCGGCCGGACTACCCTCCGGCGCGACCGCATCGCCGCGCGGCCGCACGCTCCTGCGACCGCCTCGTTACGCGATCTCCTGCTCGCGACGTCCCTTCCCCCAAGAGTCCGCTTCCTGACGCCCCGGAGTCTGTCCGTGTCTTCGTCCTCGTCGTCCTCACCTTCTTCGCCGTCCGCGGCCGCCGCCGTCGGCGGTGCCGCGCCCGACAAGCGGTCCCGCATACCCAAAGTGCCGTTCTGGGCGCAGATCCTGCTCGGTCTCGTCCTCGGTGTGGTCCTCGGCTGGGCCGCGCGCAACTGGGACGTGGCCTGGCTCGGCACCACCCTCACCAAGATCGGTGAGATCTTCGTCCAGCTGCTGAAGCTGGCCGTCGCACCGCTGGTGTTCTTCGCGATCACCATCTCCATCACCAACCTGCGCAATGTGCACAACGCGGCACGGCTCGCCACCAGGACCCTGCTGTGGTTCATGGCGACCTCGTTGATCGCGGTGGCGATCGGGCTGGTCATCGGTCTGCTGACCAACCCGGGCTCCGGCACCGGGCTGTCGGCGAAGGACGCGGCCAAGCCGGAGACCCAGGGCTCCTGGCTGGACTTCCTCACCGGGATCATCCCGACCGACGTGATCACGCCGTTCACCGAGCTGAAGGTGTTGCAGATCGTCTTCATGGCGGTCGTCGTCGGTATCGCCGCTCTCAAGCTGGGCGAGAAGGCCGAACCCATCCTCAATCTGGGCGAGTCCGTACTGGCGCTGCTGCAGAAGGCGCTGTGGTGGATCATCCGGCTGGCCCCGATCGGCACCATCGGCCTGATCGGCACCGCGATCAAGGACTACGGCTGGGATCTGATCGGCAGCTACGCGACCTTCACGGCCGACATCTACATCGGCTGCGCTCTGGTCCTCTTCGGTGTCTACCCGCTGCTGCTCGGCACGGTCGCCAAGGTCAACCCGATCCAGTTCTTCAAGGGCGCCTGGCCCGCCATCCAGCTGGCGTTCGTCTCCCGCTCCTCGGTGGGCACCATGCCGCTGACCCAGAAGGTCACCGAGCGGCTCGGCGTGCCGAAGGAGTACGCGTCCTTCGCGGTGCCGTTCGGCTCGACGACGAAGATGGACGGCTGCGCCTCCATCTACCCGGCCATCGCGGCGATCTTCGTGGGCGAGTTCTTCCATGTGGACATGGGCGTCAAGGAGTACCTGCTGATCGTCTTCGTCTCGGTCATCGGTTCGGCCGCCACCGCGGGCCTCACCGGCGCCACCGTGATGCTGACGCTCACCCTCTCCACGCTGGGCCTGCCGCTGGAAGGCGTCGGGCTGCTGCTGGCCATCGACCCGATCCTGGACATGATGCGTACGGCCACCAACGTGGCGGGCCAGGCGGTGATCCCGGTCCTCGTCTCGGCCAAGGAGAAGATCCTGGACCGCGAGGCGTTCGCCACCGCGCGCAGCTTCTCCATCGAGGAGGCCGACGACACCGCGGCGAAGCCGCGTGTGACCGCCCCCAGGGAACCGGCCACAACAAGCTGACCTGAAGTTTTCCCTCCGTCCCGCGTCCCGACTCGCGCCCCCGGCCCCGCCGCCGGGGGCGCGTACGCTTGCGGGGAGCCGGAGTCGGCGGGGGAACGGGGCGCTGTCCGAGTCGGCGTCACCGGACCGGCAGGGGGGTCACGGGGCACACGGGGCGAAGGGATGGAAGCGCGTGGGGCAGAAGCGCATGCCGCGCGAGGTGAGGGAGCGCCAGATGCTGGACGCCGCGGCGGCGGCGTTCGCGCGGCAGGGGTACCAGGCCGCCTCCATGGACGACATAGCCGAGGCGGCGGGTGTCTCCAAACCGCTGGTCTATCTGTATCTCAAGTCCAAGGAAGACCTGTTCATGGCCTGCGTCCGGCGGGAGGTCGGAGCACTGGTCGCGGCCGTACGGCAGGGCACGCGGGAGCGCGGGCTCCCGGCCGACCAGCAGCTGTGGAACGGTCTGACCGCGTTCTTCACCCACACGGCGGCCCGCCCGGACGGTGTGGCGGTGCTCTACCGCGCCCGTACACAGGGCGAGCCCTTCGCCCGCGAGGTCGCCGCGATGCGGGTGGAGGTCGTCACGATCGTGACGACGCTGCTGGGTCAGGCGGCGCAGGACGCGGGGTGCGACGGCGAACTGGCCGAACGGGAGGTCTCCGGCCTCGCGCATGCGCTCGTCGGTGCGGCCGAGTCGCTTGCCGAGTGGGCCAACTCCCGTACCGGCGAGCACATCGAAGCGCCCTCGGCGAAGGAGACCGCGGCGACGCTGATGAACTTCTGCTGGGCGGGCCTGGAGAATCTGATGAAGGGCGCCCGGTGGGTGCCTAGCGTGGCGCCGACCCCGCACGGCCGGTGAGGTGCGGCTTCCCGGAATCCGGGCCGCCCCGTAGGGCGAAGGCGCCGGTGGCCGGGTCCAGGGCGTAGTCGACCTGCGCGGGCAGCAGCACGGGGGCCTTGAACTCCGCCTCCGCCCAGCCGATTCCACCGCTCGCCCGGCCGGCCGTCCTCTCCAGCTCCGCCAGGCAGCGGGCGAACGTCCACATCCCGTGTGCGAGGGCGCGGGGGAAGCCGAACGGCCGGGCCGTGAGCGGGTGCAGGTGGATCGGGTTGTGGTCCCCCGAGACGGCGGCGTACCGCCGGCCGAGGTCGGACGGCAGCCGCCAGCGGGCGGCGAGCGGCGGGGCCGGGGCGAGGGTCGGCGAAGCGGGGGCCGAAGGGCGCGCGGTGCGGTGCCGGCACAGATAGGTGCTGCGGGAGTGCCAGACCCGCTCCCCGTCCAGCGCGGCTTCCGTCACGAGGTCGAACGCCGTACCGCCGCGGTGCGGTGCGGGGCCCTCCGCGTGGACGGTCAGCCGCGGGCGGTCCGTGCGGCGCAGCGGCCGGTGCTGCGTCAACTCGATGCGCAGATGCACCAGTCCCGGCAGGGGGAACGGGAAGTGCCGGGCCGCCAGCAGCCGGACGGCCGACGGGAAGGCCATGACGTGCGGGTAGGCGGGGGGCAGCGCCTCGGATCCCGGGTCGTGGCCGCACAGCTGCGCGTAGCGGCGGACCCGCTCCGGGTCCACGGCGGTGGGCGGGAGGGAGATCCGCTCCTGCGGCAGCCGGGCTCCGGTGTACGGGCCGCGCTTGAGCGGTGCGGTGACAGCGGCCGTGGCGAGGTGGCGGAGCGGTGTGTGCGTCCGATGAAGGTGGCGACCGGCCATTCCCCGAACTCCCTCGACTCCCGTAGCTTTACCTCTCAGTAAGGTTACCGAAACGAAGGTTACTGTCCCGTCAGGAGTTTGGCCCAGGCACAGCTGTCCGCACCTGTGATGAAGGAGCCATCACCATGCAACCGGTGCAACTGGTCGAGCCGCACAAGAAGGTGGAGGACGGCAGGGTCCGCGAGGCCTTCGTCCCGCCGCTGGCGCCCCGGGTGACCGGCGGCTCGCTCGCCGACATCCCCTTCACCAACGCCGCCGAGGCCCCTGACGAACCGGTCCTCGGCCGCAAGGGACGGGACGGCGCCTGGTGGGACATGGCGGCCCGCGACTTCGCCGCCGAGGTCCAGGCGATGGCCAAGGGCCTGATCGCGCTGGGGCTGCAGCCGGGGGACCGGCTGGCCATCATGGCCCGTACGACCTACGAATGGACCCTCACCGACTTCGCCGCCTGGGCGGCGGGCCTGGTCACGGTGCCGGTCTACCCCACCTCGTCGGCCTCGCAGGCCCGGCACATCCTGCAGGACTCCCAAACCCGGGCCTGCTTCGTGGAGGACGTCGAACAGACCCGGATGCTCAGCGCCGAGCGGGGCAATCTGCCGGCGCTGGAGCATCTGTGGCAGTTCACCGCGGGCGCGGTGGGCCATGTGATGGACGCGGGACGGGAGATACCCGACGCGCTGGTCACGGAGCGCCGTGCACAGCTGGGTCCGCGGAACATCGCGACGCTCATCTACACCTCGGGCACCACCGGCCCGCCCAAGGGCTGCGTCCTCACCCACGGCAACTTCTTCGCCGAGGTCGACAACGCGATCGAGTTGCTGCACCCGGTCTTCAGAGCCGAACACTCCGAGCCCGCCTCGACGCTGCTGTTCCTGCCGCTGTCGCACGTGTTCGGCCGGATGGTGGCCATCGGCTGTCTGCGGGCCCGGGTCCGGCTCGCGCACGCGCCGAGCATCAGGACCGAGGATCTGCTCCCCGATCTGGCGGGCTTCGCGCCGACGTTCCTGCTGGGGATTCCGTATGTGCTGGAAAAGATCTACAACACCGGCCGGGCGACGGCCGAGCAGATGGGCCGCGCCTCGTCCTTCGACCGGGGCGCCCGTATCGCGCAGCGGTACGGAGAGGCCGTCGAGGCGCAGGAGCACGGTTTCGGCAGCGGCCCGGGGTTCGGGCTGCGTGCCGCGCGCGGCCTCTACGACGCGCTCATCTACCGGCGGATCCGGGCGGCGCTCGGCGGGCGCTGCCGCTATGTGATCTGCGGCGGCTCGCCGCTGGGGCACCGGCTCGCGGCGTTCTTCGAGGGCGCGGGGGTCACGGTGTTCGAGGGCTACGGCCTCACCGAGACCACCGCGGCGACCACCGCCACACCACCCCTCAAACCGCGCCTGGGCACGGTCGGCTGGCCGGTGCCGGGCACGGCGGTGCGGATCGCCGACGACGGCGAGGTGCTGATCAAGGGCGACCACGTCTTCGCCGGTTACTGGGACGCCCGTACCGGGAGCGTGACCCCGCACCGGGACGCGGAGGGGTGGATGCCCACCGGGGACCTGGGCGCGCTCGACTCGGAGGGGTATCTGAGCATCACCGGGCGCAAGAAGGACGTCATCATCACCTCCGCGGGCAAGAACCTGGCGCCGGCCCCGCTGGAGGACTGGCTGCGGGCGCATCCGCTGGTCAGCCAGTGCCTGGTGATCGGTGACAACCGGCCGTACGTGACGGCGCTGGTGACGCTGGAGCCGGACGGGCTCGCGCACTGGCAGCGGATGCACAAGAAGCAGCATCTGAGCGTGGCCGAACTGGTCGTCGACGGCGATCTGCTGCGCAGTCTCCAGCAGGCCGTGGACGAGGCCAACTCGCTGGTGTCGCGGGCCGAGTCGATCCGGCGATTCGCCGTGCTGCAGCGCGACTTCAGCGAGGAGGGCGGACATCTGACGCCGTCGATGAAGCTGCGACGTGCAGCGATCGTGCGGGACTTCGCCGCGGAGATCGACAAGCTCTACGTGCGCTGAGGGGGTATCCCGAGAGTCATCCTCTGGCCAACGGCGGTACCGTGACCTCAGCGCAGGCAGAGCACGGCCGGGGGACGGGGAACTCCTCCCTCGCCGGGAGGGACACGGGATGACGACACCCCCGCAGCCACCGAATCAGCCCCCGGGCCACCCTCCGGGCGGCGGTGGTTTCGGCCCCCCGTCCGGGGGTGGCTTCGGCGAGCCGCAGAACGGCGGTTTCGGCGGGCCGCCGGGCGGCGGTTACGGGCAGCCACCGGGCGGGCCCGGAGCACCGGTCGGCCCTGGCGCACCGGGCGGGCCCGGAGCGCCGTACGGCCCCGGTGGCTTCCCGGCCCCGTACGGCAGCCCGCCGCCGCCCTCACCGAACCGCAGCAACAAGGTCGTCGGCATCGTGGTGGCCGCCGTCCTGGTCGTCGCCGTCGCGGTGGCGGGGACGTTGCTGGCCCTCTCGGGCGGTGACGACGACAAGAACGACTCCGCCGACAACAAGGCGTCCTCCGAGCAGTCCGGGTCTCCCTCCGACGAGTCCTCCGGCGAGCCCTCCGACGAGCCCTCCGACGACGAGGAGCCGACGCCGAGCCCCAGCGAGTCGAAAACCACCTACAAGCTGAGCTTCCCCAAGACGCTGGAGGACGGCCGGTACCGGCTCCGCAAGGACCTCAGCGACTCGGTCAAGCCCGCACAGCCGGGCGAGACGGCCCATCTGGGCTCCTACTCCAACTCCTCCGACACCTCCCGCCTCCTCTACGGCGCGGCCACCGGCGAGGACTACGGAAACCCGGAGCTGTCCAAGAACCAGATGATGGACGGCATGGAGTCGGGCTCGGCCATGGAGGTGGCCGTCAAGCGCCGCGACATCACCCCGGCCGGCGGCGACCCGCTGACCTGCGAGGTGCTGGTCAAGTCGCAGGCCGGCCGGAAGCTGACGATCCCCGTCTGCGCCTGGAGCGACCCGGGCACCGCGGCCTACGTCGCCAAGGACAGCGCCGACACCTACTCGGTCGACCCGAAGAGCGTGGATCTTGAGGCTTGGGCGGAGCGGGTCAGCCGCATCCGCGACGAGGTGCGTACGCCCGCCTGACCGCCTCGCCCGCGCGAGTTGACCTCAACCTTTGTTCAAGTTGAAGACTGCTCTCGTGTCCAGCCGACAGTCGTCGGCGTGAGGAGAGTGGTTGCAATGCGTGGAATCCAGGTATCGCGCTTCGGCGGTCCCGAAGTGCTGGAGGTCGTCGAACTGCCCGATCCCGCCCCCGGCCCCGGGCAGGTGGTCATCGAGGTGGCCTACGCCGACGTGATCTTTTTGGATACCCAGATCAGGCGGGACGGTGCCTTCTTCGACCCCGCGCTGCCGTTGGTACCCGGCGGCGCGGTCGGCGGCCGGATCGACCTGCTGGGCGCGGACATCGGTGCCGCCTGGCGGGGAAGGCAGGTCGTCGGCAAGACCGCCGCGCCCGCCGCGGGCGGGTACGCGCAGCGCGCGCTCGCCCCGATCGAGACGGTCAGCGTCGTACCCGCTGGGCTCGAGCTGCGCACGGCGACCGCGCTGGTGCACGACGGCCCCACCGCCGTACGGCTCTTCGACAACGCCGTCGGCGCGGGCAATCTGCGCCCCGGCGCCTGGGTGCTCGTCCTCGCGGCGGGCGGCGGACTCGGCGCACTGCTGGTGCAGTTGGCCAAGGCCGCCGGCGCCCGGGTCGTCGCGGCTGCTCGCGGCGAACGGAAACTCGCCCTCGTCCAGCAGGAGCTGGGCGCCGACGCGGTGGTCGACTACGCGCGGCCCGACTGGCCGGACCGGGTGCGGGAGGCGGTCGGCGAAGCCGGCGTCCATGTGGTGTTCGACGGCGTGGGCGGCACCATCGGCAGCCAGGCCTTCGAGCTGGCCGCTCGCGGAGCCCGCTTCTCCGCGCACGGGGCGCCCTCCGGCGGCTTCGCGGAAGTGGACCCGGAGGCGGCCGAGGCCCGGGAGGTCACGCTGGCAGGTATCGAACAGGTCCAGCTGTCCCCGGCCGAGGCGAAGCCCCTGCTGGACCGCGCCCTGTCCGAGGCAGCGGCAGGCCGGCTGCGCCCGGTGGTCGGGCAGACCTTTCCGCTGGAGGACGCCGCCAAGGCGCACACCGCCATCGAGGCCCGCGAAGTGCTGGGCAAGACGCTGCTGACGGTGGGGTGAAACACGCGCGGGGGACGGCTTCGCCCGCGCGTCCGGGGAACTGCTTCGCCCGCCCCTCCGGGGGAAGGGGGGCGGGCGAAGCGGCTGGAGGTCGGCGGCTCAGAAGGGCCTGTCGCCGACGATGGCCACCCGTTCGGCCACCCGCCGGTGCGGCGCGTAGTCGAACAGGGCGTAGTGCTGGGTGGCCCGGTTGTCCCAGAACGCGATGTCACCGGGCTGCCAGGCGAACCGCACCTGGTACTCCGGGACATGCGCCTGACGGACCAGCTCGGCCAGCAGCTGGTCGCTCTCCTCGCGCTCCATCCCCACGATGTGGGTGGTGAACGAGGTGTTCACGAACAGCATCCTGCGGCCCGTCTCCGGGTGTGTACGCACCACCGGGTGCTCGACCGGCGGGAACTGCTCCTGCAGCTCGGCCAGCCGCTGGGCCGAGGTGAACCGTGCGAACCCGGGGATGAAGTCGTGCACCGCCGTCGCCCCGTCGATCCGCTCCCGCACATGGGACGGCAGATTGTCGTACGCGGCGGCCATGTCGGCCCACATGGTGTGCCCACCCAGCGGCGGCACCTCCCGCAGCTGCAGCACCGCACCCATCGCGGGCCGCTCGCGGAAGGTGACATCGGTGTGCCACACGTTCTCGTACGTGGGCCGCGTCGCGGCGCCCTTGTCGAAGCGGACGATCTCGTCGCTGGAGCCGCGCGCCAGCAGCGGGTTGGTCTCCAACTCGCCCCAGTGCCGCGCGAACGCGGCCTGCTGCTGCGGGGTGAGGTCGGCGCCGCGGAAGAAGAGGACCTTCCACTCCAGCAGCGCCCGGTTCAGCTCCGCACGCAGCGCGGGGCTCAGCGGCCGGGACAGATCGGCGCCCCGGATCTCCGCGCCGATGACGCGCGTCTGCGGCACGACCTCGATCAGCTCGTAGGGGTGCTCCTCCCAGCTCTCGGGGAAGGGCCGCAGAATACGCACGCCTTCGTACAGACCGCCCTCCGGAACGCGGGCGTCACGAAGGGCGGCAGTCGTCTCAGGGATGGTGGTGCTCATGAAAGGTCCTCCAGCGGATCCGATCAACGGTGGACAATGCACCTACCGCGCCATGGCGCGGTGGCTCCGTCGCTCCCGCACGGGGAGCCGGCGTCGCACCTAGAGACCGGATCGCTCGCACCCACGCCGCCACGGGACGCCGTGGCGTCCGAGCGGGGAGGTGGAGTGCGCGACCATGGGGCTCATTGTCGGATTCCCACCCTGAAACGTCAACATCGCCCAGGTCAGCCGACCGGCGCGATGGCGCGCCCCGCCCACTCCGGTGCCTCCTCGACGAGGTCCGCGAGCCGCTGCTCCACCTCGTCGGGGAACGGCACGCTGCCTGCGGCCCCGACATGCAGCGCGAACAGCTCGCTGGTGGCGACCACCCGGTCCTCGACGTTCATCTCGTGCACGAACCGGAGCTTCTTCCCGGCGACACCGAGAACACGGGTCCGCACCGCGAGCGGCGCTCCCTCCGGCACCTCGCTCAGATACCGCACATGTGCTTCGACGGTGTACAACGAACAGCCCGTGCGCTCCCGGTACGTGGGGCCCAGGCCCACAGCGTCCATCATCGCGTCGGTCGCGTGGCCGAAGACGAGGACGTAGAACGCCTCGCTCATATGGCCGTTGTAGTCGATCCACTCGGGGCGGACCGTCTGTTCGAAGGAGGGCAGCCGCGTCATCGGGCATCCCCACCCGGCAGCCGGCCGGTGGCCCGCAGTACGTCGATGACGCCCTGGTCCCGCTCGGCGACCAGTTCGGCGATGCTGCGCCCGTCGGCCGCCTCCTCGCACCCCGCGACCATCGCCTCCCGCAGGGCGGAGTCCAGCTCGGGAGCCTCCAGCCGGGTCCACGGAGACTTCAGGGACGGCCCGAAGTGGTCGAGCATATGGCCCATCCCACCTTCGCCGCCCGCCAGCGCGAACGTCAGGCACGGGCCCATGAACGCCCATCGCAGCCCCGGACCCTCGGTGATCGAGTCGTCGATCTCCTTCACCGTCGCCTCTCCGTTGGCGACCATGTGCAGCGCCTCCCGCCACAGCGCCTCCTGCAGCCGGTTGGCGATGAACCCGGGCAGCTCCCGTTCCATCGTGATCACCGACTTGCCCGCCACCTCGTAGAACCGCGACGCCCACTCGACGGCCCACTGCGCGGTGCTCCGCCCGCCGACCACCTCGACCAGCGGGATCAGATACGGCGGGTTGAACGGGTGCCCCACCAGCAGCCGCTGCGGGTCCGCGGCCTGCGTCTGCATGTCCGTCATCGGGTAGCCGGACGTGGACGAGGCGATGACGACATCCTTCGGCGTCGCCTCGTCC